>NZ_VOYU01000008.1:0-182515 GCF_013420135.1 Acinetobacter sp. YH12023 | reverse complement strand
ACCTCTTAGCGCTGATGGTAGTGTGGGGTTACCCATGTGAGAGTAAGTCATCGCCAGCTCATTATTCTAAACACCCCCTGACTCGTGCAGGGGGTGTTTTTTTATGTGCGGAGAAAAGGGAAAGAAGTAGTGAGAAAAAAAGAAAGAATTCATTATTCATTTCATGTGATTTATAAATTAAAGACTGAAAGGCGTATACTATCCGTGTCATTGATGGAAAGCTCATGTCTGATTTAGCCTCAAATTCTCCTTATATTGAATATGGCACACGGCCATTTCTTGCCATTTTATTTTCTTTATTTTTAGCAGGCTTCGCAATTTTTTCATCGTTGTATTGTGTACAACCAATGATGCCCATTTTTGCGGATTTCTTTCATGTCAGTCCGACACATAGCAGTTTCCCTTTATCTTTTTCTACTATTGCTTTAGCGATAGGTTTACTTTTCACCGGTTTGATTTCAGATCGATTCGGCCGCAAGCCTGTGATGGTCACTGCTTTATTTTTGGCGGCGTCACTTTCAATTATCAGTTCCATATTTCCGCTTTGGGAAATATTTTTATTGAATCGCGTGCTGATCGGATTAAGTGTGAGTGGGGTTGCTGCAGTTGCAATGACTTATATAGGTGAAGAAATTGCGCAAAAAGATATAGGCTTTGCAATGGGCCTGTATATTTCAGGTACCGCAATAGGCGGAATGGGTGGTCGTCTCATTGCAGGGGTATTGATTGACTATATTAGTTGGCAAAATGCCATGATGATTATCGGTATCATTAATCTCTGTATAGCCACAGCGTTCTTTTTATTACTTCCGGCATCTCAACATTTTCAAGCTTATCCCATTCGTTTCAACCGATTTTATGAATCTTTCGTTAAAAATTTAGCAGATCCAAAGCTGAGAATTTTATTCCTTCAAGGCTTTATCCTCATGGGATGTTTTGTCTCTATATTTAACTATATGAGCTACCACCTATTAGAAGAACCTTATCAACTTTCTCAAACATGGATTGGACTAATCTCCATAGCATATTTGGCAGGAATATATAGTTCACCTCGGGCTGCAAGTTGGGGGAAACGCTTTGGCCGGGCAAAAGTTTTACCTTCGATGCTGATCATGATGTTGTTGGGGCTGTTGATCATGCTCATTCCGGCATTTTGGTCAGTCATTTGGGGGCTGATTGTATTCACTTTTGCTTTTTTTGCAGCGCATTCCACGGCAAGTAGTTGGGTATCAGTTCAATCCCTGCAATACCGTGCCGTAGGTTCATCTTTATATTTATTTTGCTATTACTTAGGTTCTAGTATTTTGGGTAGCAGTAGTGGTTTGGTTTGGGAAATTTCTGGTTGGATTGGGTTGACGAGCTTTATTGCTGTTATCTTGATGATTGGTTTATTTTTAGCAATACAATTGAATAAATTAAGATAGAAATATGTGAATAAGCTATTATTAAATATTCGTTTTACATCTATTTTTAATATAAATAACGCTATAAAAATGGCTAAGTTTACTATTTTTATGATTATACAACTTTGGTCTAATATGCCTTTTAAAAGGTGCCTCATAATAATGAAATGCATCACAATATTATAAATAAATTATTTTTGGTTATCATTTTTAAAAGTTTGAAAAATAATAAATATATGATAAATGTGAATTATTTGTTTTTTTTGAATATTTTTGCATTTGTTTTTAGATAGAATTATATATAGATCAATATTGGTATTAAAATTAAGGCGATTATGAAAAATATAACTATTTTAATGATGGCTTTGGTTTTTATCTTAATCTCAGCTTGTACAAGTACCACGAATTTAGGGACTGCAGGCGCAGAGCGAAAACAGTTTTTTATCGTTCCTCAAAAGTTATTAACTAAACAGGCGGATAGATCGTATCAACAATTTATTCATCAAGCGAAAGACAAACAACTTTTGATCATTGATCCGAAATTGGATCAGGTTTTAAATAAACTCAAGCAAAATGCGGAGTTTTACCGTCATGGTTCGAGTCAATGGGATTGGCAAGTCAGTGGGAATCTCAATAAAGATTTAAATGCACATGGTTTTCCAAGTGGGAAAATTGTCATTAACACGGGTTTGTATTGGAGTTTAAAGCTGACTGAAGATGAATTGGCATTTGTGATGGCGCATGAAATGGCACATGCATTGCGTGATCATCATCGTGAGAAGATTTCCTTGCTGTTTGCAAGTCAGGTGGCGATGATTTCTTCAACTGCGGGTATCGGTGCGCTTGCTACTGCGGCCAGTAGTGTGACTGGGCAAGCTGTTTTTTTGCCTAAAGTTTCAAAATTTGAACTAGAAGCAGATGTCCTTGCACTTGATCTGATGTCGAAAGCTGGCTTTGATCCAAATGCAGCATTGAGTTTTTGGCAGAAATATCAGCAGGAAACGACACGCCGTCAAATGCTTGATGTAAAACCATTAATGACTCAAGACAGCATAGATAAGCGTAAGATTTATATTGAAAAATATTTACCTGAAATGCACATTCAATTTCAACAGGCGCAGGCTTTAATGTTGAATAAAAATGCGATAACTCATGGCACATTCTAGGTTGATTTAAACTAAAGCAAAGTTACAAATGATTTATTTAAATCTTGTTTTATAGTCGTGCTACAGCACGATTACATCTGATGTCTATATAAAACAATTCAATGATTCTGTAGCTGTTGTATAAATTATAATCAAGCATGATGAATGGAATTCATGGTAAAATGATCGGCTTTCATCTTCTTTGATCTTTTTTCAGATCATTCCATCTGCCAGCCGAGAATTGCTAGCCATGTCTACTGCTTATACTATGCAGACTGCGCCAAAAGCGTTGTTTGATTACGACAAATATTGGGCGTCTTGTTTTGACCCTGCGCCATTTTTGCCGATGTCACGCGAAGAAATGGATCAACTCGGTTGGGACAGCTGCGACTTTATTTTGGTTTGCGGTGATGCGTATATCGATCATCCGTCATTCTGTTCAGGCATCATCGGTCGAACCCTTGAAGCGCAGGGTTTCCGTGTCGGGATTATTGCTCAGCCAGACTGGACCAATGTAGAAGCGTTCCGTGTATTGGGTAAACCGAATATTGCTTGGGGCGTAACAGCCGGCAATATGGATTCGATGATTAACCGCTATACGGCAGACCGTAAAATCCGTTCGGATGATGCGTATTCTCCAGATAATCAACCGAATAAACGTCCAGACCGTGCAGCAACGGTATATTGCCAGCGTGTGCGTGAAGCATATCCAGATGTGCCTGTATTATTGGGCGGTATTGAAGCCTCGCTGCGCCGTATTGCGCATTATGATTATTGGTCAGATAAAGTCCGCCGTTCAGTATTGATGGACTCGAAAGCCGACCTATTGATGTATGGTAATGGTGAACGTTCAATCACGGA
The DNA here is from genome assembly GCF_013420135.1 of Acinetobacter sp. YH12023. Taxonomy (NCBI): domain Bacteria; kingdom Pseudomonadati; phylum Pseudomonadota; class Gammaproteobacteria; order Moraxellales; family Moraxellaceae; genus Acinetobacter; species Acinetobacter sp. YH12023. Next base: position 179,106 of record NZ_VOYU01000008.1, on the reverse strand, counting down.
AATCATGCATCGTTTGGCCCGCGGTGAAAAAATCCAAGAGATTACGGATGTCCGCGGTACCGCATTTATTGTGAATAAAAATAACCGGGCTTCAAAAGCGAAGTTTGTTGAAATTGCTTCGAATGATGTCGATGCAATTGGCCGTGTCGATCCGATCATTAACCCTTATGTAATGACCGAAGACCTTGAAGGCTGTGAAATCGAAAAAGGCAAAGACAGCGTTACGCAATATCAAGGCTTCCAAAAAGAAGCGGTAGCAAATCCGATTGTCCGTGAAGGCGATAACTTAGACGCCGATACGCAAATCGTGCAGCTGCAGCCTGCATCAAAAGCCATTAAGCATAAATTGCCGCCGCGTGAATTGGCGGTGATTCGTTTACCTGCCTATGAAGATGTGGCGAATGATCCTGTGCTGTATGCACATGCCAACCGTATTTTGCATTTGGAAACCAATCCAGGCAATGCGCGCGCGATGGTGCAAAAGCATGGTGAACGTGATGTTTGGCTGAATGCGCCGCCGATTCCATTGACTACAGAAGAAATGGATTATGTGTTTGACTTGCCATATGCACGTCTGCCGCATCCAGCTTATGGTGAAGCGCGTTTTCCTGCCTTTGACATGATTAAGTTCTCTGTGAACATTATGCGCGGCTGTTTTGGCGGCTGTACCTTCTGCTCAATTACAGAGCATGAAGGGCGTATCATCCAAAACCGTTCTGAAGAATCGATTTTGCGTGAAGTTGAAAAAATTCGTGATACCGCACCGGGCTTTACTGGGATCATTTCTGACTTAGGCGGCCCAACGGCCAATATGTACCGTTTGGCATGTAAAGATCCTGAGATTGAAAAGAACTGCCGTAAGCCGTCGTGTGTATTCCCGGGTGTATGTCAAAACTTGCACACCGATCATGCACCTTTAACGCAGTTATACCGTAAAGCACGTTCATTGCCGGGGATTAAAAAGATTCTGATCGGTTCCGGTTTACGCTATGACCTTGCGGTGTTAAACCCAGAATATGTCAAAGAATTGGTGACACATCACGTCGGCGGTTACTTGAAGATTGCGCCTGAACATACCGAAAAAGGTCCATTATCGAAGATGATGAAACCGGGGATCGGGACCTATGACCGTTTCAAACAAATGTTTGATCGTTTCAGTAAGGAAGCAGGGAAAGAGCAGTATCTCATTCCTTACTTTATTGCAGCGCATCCGGGTACGACGGACTATGACATGATGAACTTGGCGATTTGGCTGAAGAAGAATGGTTTCCGTGCCGATCAGGTGCAAACCTTCTATCCATCACCAATGGCGACTGCAACAACCATGTATTACACCGGTAAAAACCCGCTGGCTAAAGTGGCGCGTTATACCGAAAATGTCGATATCGTGAAAGGTGAAAAACGCCGCCGTTTACATAAAGCCTTCTTGCGCTACCATGATCCAAACAACTGGCCATTGCTGCGTGAAGCGCTCAAAGAAATGGGCCGTCAGGATCTGATTGGCAACTCAAAACAGCATTTGATTCCGACGTATCAACCGGCTGGTAGTGCTGAGGGCCAATACCAATCTGCACGTAAAAAGAACTCAAGCATTGCGGGTGATTCACAAAAACGTACAGGCGAACAAGGTAATCGGACGAAGGCTGCTCAATCGCGTCCTTCAAATACCAAGAAGCGTCCTGAGCGCGGTCAAATCTTGACGCAGCATACTGGTCTGCCGCCGCGTGAAACGGGTGATGCGAAAAAACCTTTTGGCGGTCCGAAACCCAAAGGAAAATCGAAGCCTAAATCACGCGCTTAAAATGATTAAATAAAAAAAGACACTTCGGTGTCTTTTTTTATGGGTGTTATGCTCGGCAGCATAAGACAGTTTGCATTTTTATATGCTGTTACAAGCTCAATGCCATATGTGTGTCGGTTATCTCAATGAAATACGAGCAAAATTTGACAGCTTATCGGAATTGTCTGACAGTGAGAGGAAATGCACTTGCTGTCGTTTTAGCGAATGATCTAAAGTATTTGTATATAGCAATGGATGCTATTACTCTGAACGAAGTGGCATGTGATGTTTAACGCTTTAAGTTTGCAACTTTTTGTCAGTTTAAATACGTATTGTGTGAAAGTTAGAGTTATTTTTTTTAATAGGAAATTAAAAAAATAATACTGGTTGTATACTTCGTCTTCATAAGAAGTATGTCAAAAACCAAAAATATAAGAAATATAAAGGATTATGAGATGACTATATACATAGTAATAGGGAGTATTTTACTCTTCTGTGTGCTCATAATGGCTTGGAAAAGTTTAGAAGGTGATTCTAAGCAACAAGATAGCGCATTGAAACAACGTGCTATTTTCAACATTAATGAGCAATTAACCTACACGCGTTTAAAAGAAATTTTGCCTAAGCATACGATCCTCGCGCATGTGTCTTTTGATGCACTGTTGACCACGAAATATTATCGTACGCGGAACAAGTATCGAAATATGGTGGCGGACTTTGTCGTCTTAGATGAACAGCATCAGATCTTGGCGATCGTCGCTTTAGATGATCCGATGGTGCTAAAACGGATGCAGCAGTCGCAATATCAAGATGCTTTGCTCGCTTTGGCAGGCTATCGGGTCATTCGTTATGATGATGTGCCTGAGTACGTTCAATTACGCGAAGATTTCTTAAATGAGCAGCGTGTACAAGCGCCATTTGTACCGGTTAATGATCTGAAAAAATATCATTTATATTCAGATTTGGAACGTAAAAAGATCAAAATTATTGGATCTTAGGGATTCAAAGAGCAAAGTCTTTTGCAAAAAAAAAGCATGTCTTTAGACATGCTTTTTTTATTGTTATTCAGGCTTAACGGCTACGACAGTTAATTCTACCCGTACACGTGGGTCGTATAATTTTGCTTCAACACAAGTTCTGGGTAATGCTTCAATGTCTGACACCCACGCATCCCATACTTCATTAAATGCGGCATAATCCTGTTCAATATCTTTAAGATAAATGGTCACTGACATAATCTGGCTTTTATCTGTGCCGGCATCTGCAAGGAATTGATCAATGATCTCAAATGTTTGCTGTGTTTGTCCTTTGATGTCTAAATCAAGATCTGTTGCCAATTGACCTGCCAAATGGATCAATTGACCAGAAATAGCGATTTCGGAAAAGCGTTTTGAAACATGCAGGCGTTGGATGGTCATGCGGAATATCCTGAAAGCAAAAAGGTCTCTTAATCTTGAGTTTTAGGCATTGTAGCTGCAACTAAGGCCGTCAATAAACAGCCGACAGCAAGGTAGATTGCCACATAATGCCATGAACCATCACCCCAAATCACCAAAGCTGCTGCAATCATTGGGGTAAAGCCACCACCGATAATACTGGCCACTTGATAGCCGACACCTGCGCCACTGTAGCGATAGGCGGTACCAAACAAGGATGTAAAAATCGGCTGGTGTACACTCACCACCATATCATGGGCAATATTGGCAAGGAAAATTGCACCGACAATAATTAGCCAAGTATTTTGTGCATCAAGGGCCATGAAGAAGGGAAAAGCTGAAAGCGCACCAATCAATCCACCCAGCACGCACATTTTACGATGATCAAATCGATCTGCTAGCCACGCAAAGAGCGGAATGCTGAAGCAGCTAATTGCACCAACCATTAAGGTGATATTGAGGAAGAACTGTTTGTCCATGCCCAATTGAGCGGTGGAATAATTCAGTGCAAAGTTCGTCACCAAATACATGGTGAGTAACTCGGTCAGGCGCAGCGAAATAATGTAGAAAAAGGCTTTGGGGTGTTGGCTAATCGCTTGCAGAATCGGTAATTTTTGTGGCGTTTGCTTAGCTTTGACCACATTGTCGACGAATTCTTGAGATTCGTCTTGATCACGTCGGATCCACATTGCGATAGCCAGCAAGACAATACTGGCAATAAAGGGAATTCGCCACGCCCAATCAGCAAAAGCATCTTCACCCAAAGTGGCAATAATCAACGACACAGCGCCTGTTGCCAGAACGAGTCCGACGCCATAGCCAATTTGTACACCACTACTGTAAAAGGCTTTTTTGCCTTTCGGGGCATTTTCCACGGCCATCAGGGCAGCGCCGCCCCATTCTCCACCGACCGCAAAACCTTGTATTGCCCGAAGTGTCACGAGCAGGATCGGGGCCCACCAACCGATGGCCGCAAAATTGGGTAATAAACCAATGCCGACCGTCGAAATCCCCATCAGGATGACGGTGAGCACCAACATTTTCTTACGACCCAGCTTGTCACCAAAATGTCCAAACACAATGCCGCCTAAGGGGCGGAACAAGAAGCCAACGCCAAAGGTCGCCAAGGCTGCCAAGGTTCCCATATTGTTGCCAATACTGGGGAAAAACTGATCTTTGAAAATGAGTGCGGCAACAATGCCATAAAGTAAAAAATCGTACCAATCGACTACGGCACCAATGAAGCTACTTAATGCGGCTTTACGCGCACGTTGTTCTTGATTTTGTGAAATATTTTGAATATTTGGAGCAGTTTTTGCAGAAGGCATACAGCGGGGTATTCCATGATTGACAACAGAGTTGCCCTGTAATATTCGGATTTGATCGTCACGCCAATCACAGGACAGCATGCTGAAAGTAAAGGTGATTTTCAGCATCTCAGCGCATACACGGATAATGTAGTGCGCTGATAGAGTACTCTAATTTTAGGCTTTGTGAATAGCAAATTGCTTTAATTTTGTTCTTCTGCCTAAATCTTAAGCAAATACGATCTTCTTGAAGTTTTTAGAGCAGCGAAAGTTGTGCTTCTTGGTTTTGCGCACTTAATTGATAGACACCTACGCCAATCAGACGAAATTGATCGTCCTCAGAAATATGCATTTCATGAAGTAGTTGCTGCAACACCTGCGCAAGGTCTTCACGCTGATTCAGCGATGTTTTAAAACTTTTACTGTGCTGTAGCACTTGGAAATTCTTCAGTTTTAATTTGGCCGATACACCGCGCGCGCTTAACTGCTTTTTTTCTAAACTAGACCAAACTTGGTCAATCAGTTTGGGCCAATAGGGCTGACATTGGTTCAGGGTGAGATCATCATCAAAAGTGGTTTCTTTGGAAATCTGCTGACGCTCGCGGCTAGATTGGACCGGTCGTTCATCAATCCCTTGTGCATACAGATAGAGTTGCCGTCCATATTTACCGAAATGATGAATCAGAACGGCTTCTTCAATTTGTTGTAAATCACCTAATGTATTGAGTTGCATGGCTTTTAATTTTTTTTGAGTGACTTTTCCCACGCCAGGAATTTTTTTCAGTGCCAAGTCATGGATGAAATGCAGAACTTGTGAAGGTTTGATAATACAAATGCCATTGGGTTTGTTCCAATCAGAAGCGACTTTAGCCAAAAATTTATTGGGCGCGACACCTGCGGAGGCAGTTAAACCAGTGCTTTGTAAAATCTCTGCCTGAATTCGCATAGCGACTTCGGTGGCGCTCGGAATGTGTTGTAAATTTTCTGTGACGTCCAAATAAGCTTCGTCTAAAGATAGCGGCTCAATCAGCGACGTATAGCGTTGAAAAATGGCATGAATTTGCGCCGAAACAGCACGATATTTTTCAAAATTAGGTTCGATCACCACGACCTGTGGGCAGAGTTTACGGGCCTGTGCCATCGACATTGCAGAACGTAAACCAAATTCACGTGCAGGATAGGATGCGGCACAGATGACTGCACGAGGGTGATGTGAAGACACAACAACAGGAAGCTGCTTGAGTTCTGGACGTTCCCGCAGCTCTACTGATGCAAAGAATGCATCCATGTCGATATGTATGATTTTCCTCATGCCTAGTTAGATCAGTGCTTAAAAAATTGAATTTCAGTATCGCACAGTCAATCTAGCGCTTTCCTGAATTTTTTAACTCAAACGACACAGGTTGACTGAGTAAAATCACCTTGGTGTTTTGATTTGCTACTGACTGTATTAATAGATTTAGGCTTTGAGGGGTGTCATCGGCAAAGCGGGGTAAAAATTCAAGCTCTGGATTCAGTGGTTTGAAAAAATTATCCCAATGAATTGGAATCACGGTACTGGGTTGAAGAGTCGCTAAGGTTTCTTTGAAATATTGCTGTTGAAACGCTGTCGTTTGCTTGGAAAGCTGAGCGATGCCTAAAAATAAAGTATCGACTTTTAGTTCTTGCAACTGTTTGGGCACAGCACTCGTACTGGCTTTGACTAAACTGTAATGCGGCCCATGTTGGATGAGATAATCATATGATCCACCTTCTTTAAACTGGCTAAAATGTGCAGGGAGTTGTAGTGGCTGCGAAATTTCTTCCCCCAAATCATCATTAACGGCCGTTGGCGGAGTATGCTGTGAAGGGATCGCAGTAATGGTGAATTTACCGATTTGCATCGGCTGCCAAGCTTGAACTTCGTGCAATTGTGATTCAGCGATTGGCATTGCCTGTGCGATATTTAAGGTGCTTTTAGAGCCGACAATCATGGCCTTGGGGAGCTGGTGGGCCAACATTGGAATATCAAGCGCATGATCATAATGTGAATGAGTCACGAAAATAGCACGAGTGCGTTTTAAGTCGTATTGGTCGATATAGCTGTGTAATAAAGGCTGATCACTTTGGATTTGAGTGAATATGGTTCGACTGAGCGATGGCCGACTAAAGAAGCCATCGATGAGGATTTGCTCTTGGCCATCGTCAAACAGTAAAGTCGAAACACCAAAGAATTTTACGTGATAGGGTGCCGCTGAGTGAGCATCTGTAGTGCTTTGTGTGGGAAGTTGATAATGCCACGTTTTAAACGCTGCCAAGGTCCCTGAAGGTTGGATCAAATATGCCAATATCCCGATGGCGAGGATTATAAAGACTGAAAATATAATAAGAAAAATTTTTAAAATACGCATCCTGCGACTCAGTTTTCATGGATTATTTTGTTCGATGTTGTCCTGAGTCGGTGAATAAATCAACGGGGTTTGATCGGGGAAACGCCGTTTTTGTCTAAAAACTCAGTCCATGCCTTGGCATCACCTGAAAATACATTTAAATCGACGGTGGTCGAGATGCCTTGAATTTTTCCTTGATTAGTATGTTGCCAAATCAGCCATTTCGGATTGTTTTTTAGATCGGGTGGGCCTTTATATTCGCGGACCCACAGCGGCGTCTGTTTAAACTCGCCAGCTAAGACAATATTATAAAAAGACTTCGAGGTATAAAAAATCGGTTGTTTGCCATAATGGCGGTGCAAGCGATCATGCATATAAGTGATTTCTTTGAGTAACTGCTCTTTGCTGTAGGTGTTAATGCAGTTGGTGTCATATTCCAAATCAATCACGGGAGGAAGGGCATCGGCTTTTTTCGGCACGGAAGCAATAAAATTTTCCGCCTGAATCTTGCCATCACGGCACAGACGGTAAAAATGATAGGCCCCAACTAAAAAGCCGTTTTCCCGTGCTTGTAACCAGTTATCTTGAAATTTTCGATCTTTAAAATCACCACCCTCTGTGGCTTTAAGATAAACAAATTGGTATTTTTTAGGTGAAATTTTTGACCATTGAATATCTTTTTGATGATGGGAAACATCAAAGCCTTTGACGGGATATTCTTCTGCAGATGCAGGGCGATGCGGCATCACGGCTAAATAACCTAATCCAGCCACCACCATGACGCCGCTGATAGCGCTGAGTGCAATAATCGGGCTGTATTTTTTGAGTGAACTTTTAGAGGTACGTGATTTGGCTTTTTTAGGCATGAAAATGTATCCAAGTATCTATTTTATCATAACCCTTTAAGGGCTGATCTGTCATAGATTTGCCCGATGACACAGGTTTAGACATCCACATGTTTAGGAATCTGCCAAAAAATCGCTGCGGTAATCAGGTTAATACAGCCGAGTAAAATCAAGGTGCTATGGAATGCCGTTTCGATTTGTGCAGGACCATAATAGGCCGTAAACACGTTGACTAAAGTCCCTGCCAAAGCCACACCAATACTCATGGATACCATCATAATCATCGACAAGAAACTGTTGCCACTGCTGGCATCTTGTTGGGGTAAATCTTTGAGGGTTAAGGTATTCATCGAAACGAATTGCAGCGAGTTTAAAATACCAAAAATAAAAAAGTGTAAGGCACGTAACCAAGTGGGGGTTTCAGCCGTAGAGAGTGCAAAACTGCAAATACAGGCGCCGACCAAGAAAGTATTTACCAATAACACTTTGCGATAGCCAAAGCGTTGAATAATTTGACGAATAATCGGTTTTGATGCCAATGAACCGAGTACAGTCGGTATCATCAATAAACCTGTGATAAAGGGCTCAAAGCCAAAAGCCACTTGTAGCATTAAGGGAATCAAAAATGGCATGGCATTGCCGCCAAGGCGGGCAAAGAAGTTGCCGATAATGCCGATGGCATAGATCCGATTTTGAAATAATTTACTGCGAAACAGCGCATTGGCGTGGGTATGTGCATGAACGGCATAGATCAAACTGGCGATGATGCCTGCAGCGACCAAAAGCAGGCTCCACCATAGCGGAAGATGCGGGCTGGCAAAGTTTTCAATGCCTAACGATAAACCCACCATGGCGACGACCAATAAGAAAAAACCCATAAAGTCGAAGCGTTGTACGCTCGGTTCGGTCACATTGGGCATGGCTTTAAAGGTAATAAGAACCCCTAACAGCCCCATTGGAATGTTTATTAAAAAGATCCAATGCCATGTTGCGACTTCCACCATCCAACCGCCAAGGGTAGGGCCAATTAAGGGGCCCATCAAACCGGCAAGGCTCATCAGACTCATAGCCGATAAAAACTGTGTCCGAGGAATCACTTTGAGCATTGCCAAACGCCCAACAGGTAGCAGTAATGCGCCACCTATGCCTTGAATTACCCGATAAACCAGCAGCTCATTCAGGCTATTGGCCATGCCGCAGCCTAGCGATGCTAACGTAAAAATAATAATGGCTGTGAAATACGTATTTCGTACACCAAAGCGATCGGCCAACCAACCACTTAAGGGAATACACGCCGCAACGGACAAGACATAGGCCACGACCACACTATGCATTTGTAGCGGGTCTTCGCCCAAACTTCTTGCCATAGCAGGGATTGCTGTATTGACGATGGTCGTATCCAGGCCTTGCATAAAAAAGCCAATAGAGACCAATAGCACTAGAAGTCTAAATTCGGGTTGTAAAGCCTGATGCGTTGGCGTGCTATTCATAAGTCAATAAAGCTGAGATTTTTAAACAGTTTAAATGAATATTGCCATTCGGATGTAGTAAAAGCTTTGCATAATTGAGCCAAAAAATTGCAAGAAAAATGCAATGAAAGTTTAATCTCTATGCAATCTAATGTTTATAACTTGGTCATATTTTAATAAAAGACGAATGAAAACATGAAACTACAAATTTTGGCACTGATGTGGTTAAACAAGGCGATGTGGGACCTGAAGGTCTGATTTTTATTGCCGCCAAAGATTCGCCCAATGCTCAACCTTTGTTGGTGGTTGGAAATGAAGTGAACGGTAGCACTGCGGTTTATCAGATTAAATTGAAATAATTAAATTTTAAATTGTTGTTTTATCTAAATTTTTATTTTAATGTCGAGAAAAGCACGGCACAAAATTGTATGAACGCCAGATAAACTGTCATAATGCGCTCAAGTCCTTCATTTATTGGAGGGCTTTTTCTTTATGGCAAAGGTGTTTTGTTTTCATGACAATCGAAATTCTGATGGTCATAGGCTTCTGTCTCGCGGCCTATTCTATTGTCGGTAATGATGTGCCACAGACATTGGGAACCTTTATTTCATCCAATGCGCATCGCCCTTGGTGGCTGTTGTGGATCTATGTCAGCAGTATTTTAGCCATTGTATTGGTTTATGGTTGGTACAGTTCTGGTGTGGGGGATGCATCTTATGGTCGTTTAGAAACGATTCCATTTCCCGCAGAAGGGGTCACGTGGCTCTATATTGTGCCACCGATCTTACTGATCATTTTGACTCGCTACGGAATTCCGGTCAGCACCACATTCTTAGTGTTAACGATTTTCTCTCCGAGTAGTCTTGGGTCGATGTTAACTAAGTCGATGATGGGTTATGCGGTAGCTTTTGTTGTCGCGATTATTGTTTATCGTTTTGTGATTAAAGGCATCTCGGTTTATTTCAGTAAAACACGTGATGAAACCCCCTCGAATATTTGGGTGGGACTACAGTGGGTTTCGACTGCATTTCTATGGAGTCAGTGGCTGATTCAGGATTTGGCCAATATTTTTGTCTACGTCCCTCGTCAGGTGCCGCTGGAGTTCCTGATTTTTGCAATTGTGGTGTTTATCGTACTGCTTGGGATCATTTTGTACCAACGTGGCGGGGCGATTCAGGGCATTATCGACACCAAAACGGGTGTGGCTGATATCCGCTCGGCAACCATTATCGACTTTATGTATGCTTTGATTTTATTGGTGTTCAAAGAGTGGAGTAATATTCCAATGAGTACCACTTGGGTATTCTTGGGCTTACTTGCAGGACGTGAATTTGCTATGTCCATGCATTTACATGAAGTGAATAAATATCGAACTTCACGAAATGTCAGCAAAGATGCGATGAAGTTGATGCTTGGTTTACTGATGAGTATTTTCTTAGCGACAACCTTGCCATGGTTCTATCGTGTGGTGTCGGGTTAAGTCGGCACGATCTTGATTTGAAGTAGGACATCGAGTAATAAAAAAGGGGGAATGATTTATTCCCCTTTTTGACATCTAAAATACAGTTAGACCACGAAATTTTTCGGGCAATCTAAATTTTTCAGTGCACTAAAGATCTGCTTCGAAGAATTACATACGATCAGTTTGGCACGATGCTGCGGCGGCAAGAAACCTTCAGCGACCGCATGGTCTAATTGTGCAATTAGTGCATCATAGAAGCCATTGACGTTATAAAGCATCATCGGTTTTTGGTGTTGATTCAACTGTCCCCAAGTGGCGATTTCTAAAATTTCTTCGAATGTACCGAGACCACCGGGCAGAGCAACAAAGGCACTTGCACGTTCTGCCATCATGGCTTTACGCTCATGCATACTGCGCACGACGTGTAATTCAGTCAAATGATTATGTGCAATTTCATAATCCAACATAAACTCAGGAATCACACCCACAGCTTCGCCGCCATGATCGACCACAGCGTCAGCAACTTGACCCATCAGGCCAATACTCGCGCCACCATAGACCAGACCAAAACCATGTTCAGCCAAGCCTTGCGCTAATGCGATGGCTTTTTCTTGATAAATTGGATTGTTACCAGAGCGGGAGCCGCAATATAGTGCGATTAAAGGTTGTGTTGTAGCAGGAGAAGGATTACCACGTTTTTCTGTCATTTTTAATCCGCTATTCATTACGTTTTAATTTTACCTTAGCATGTTATTTTTTATGACACTACATTGGCAGCTAAATATGACAATTTAATGTCATCATTGGGTTTAAATTCTTCCATACTGAGATTGTACTTTGGTAAAAAAGGGTGAATTTTTACCTTAACTTGCTATACTTAAAACTTCATTTCAAGCTAAAGAACCGTCATGGGTAGTGGTTGTTGTCACTCAGCACACATTAAAATATTAGAAAGAACGCTATTAAAAGCGTTTGCGCATGTCCAATGCATTTCATCTTCAAATCAGCATGATCTACGTGTGAATAACATTCAGGAGATACAATTATGATCTTTGAATGGATGTCCGACCCATCTGCATGGGTGGGTTTATTGACACTGGTGGTGCTTGAGATTGTTTTAGGTATCGATAACCTGGTTTTTATTGCGATTCTTGCGGAAAAATTACCGCCAGAACAGCGTAATACTGCACGGATTGTCGGCTTATTGCTTGCACTGTGTATGCGATTGATCTTACTGGCCTCGATTGCATGGGTGGTGACTCTAACCAACCCACTGTTCCATATTTTCGACCATCCATTTTCCGGTCGAGATCTAATTTTACTGTTTGGTGGGGTGTTCTTGCTATTTAAAGGCACCATGGAACTGCGTGAACGTCTTGAAAACAAGCCTATGCTAAAGGAAGAAAATCCTGTGCATGCGACGTTTTGGATGGTGATTGTGCAGATTGTGGTGCTCGATGCCGTGTTCTCGCTCGATAGCGTGATTACCGCTGTCGGGATGGTGAAACACCTTTCTGTCATGATGATTGCGGTCATTATTGCTGTCGGCATTATGCTGTGGGCATCTAAACCACTGATGAACTTCGTGAACCGTCACCCAACGGTGGTGATTCTGTGCCTGTGCTTCTTAATGATGATCGGTTTCTCGCTCTTGGTCGAAGGCTTTGGTTTCCATATTCCAAAAGGTTACTTATACGCGGCCATTGGTTTCTCTGTCATGATTGAGTTCTTGAACCAAACCATGCGTCATAATCAGGAAAAAATGGTGACAACCACAGACTTACGTTATCGCACAGCCTCAGCAGTGATGCGTATGCTCGGTGGGAAAAATGTTGCAGACAATCAAAATGAAAATGAAGATGTGCTTGCAACACGTGCTTTTGCTGATGAAGTCTTTGATGAAGACAACGGGGTTTACCACAGTGTCATGGTACAAGGGGTACTGGGTTTATCTGAGCGTCCAGTAAAGTCCGTGATGACACCTCGTCCTGAACTGGAATGGATTGATTTAGATGAAGAACCTGAGGCGATTCGTGCTCAATTACTCAGTACCACGCATTCACGTTTAATTGTGGCCCATGGTGAGCTTGACAATATTGCGGGTGCGGTACTGACTCATAAAGTCATGAATGACTATATTGAAACGGGCGTACTCGATTTCGAAAAACATCTCCGTGAGCCAGTGGTGGTGCATGAAAATGCTCAAGTTTTGATGGTGATGGAACAGCTACGTCAAGCGCCGTTGCAAATGGCTTTGGTGTTGAACGAATACGGTTCAATTGAAGGGATTGCAACACCGATCGATGTCTTAGAAGCGATTGCAGGTGAGTTCCCCGATGAAGATGAACCAGAGACGGCAGCAGAAAGTCTCGATGATGGTTCATTGTTACTCGATGGCTCAACCGACATTCGTCATGTGTCTTTATTGTTGGGTCGTGATTTGGTGGATGATGCTGAACAGTATTCGACATTGTCCGGATATATCTTATTTCATTTGGGCCGTTTACCAGCCAATGGTGAAAAATTCAAAGCGGATGAACACATCTTTGAAGTGGTCACAATGGATGGTCATAAGATTGAAAAAGTGCATATCATTCCCATGCCAACTGAAGATTAAACTGATGCCAAGAGAACATTCAGCTTAATCTATATAGATCAGTATGGATTCGCATACTGCTGATGAAAATTGTGTGGAAAGATCCGTTAAAATAGCCTGCATTGTCAGGCTATTTTTTATGGAAACAAACATGTCACAAGTCCAGTGTCCATGTGGCAAAGGTGAGTATGCTAGCTGTTGTCAGCCCTTACATGCGGGGCGTGAAAATGCGCAAACTGCAGAGCAATTGATGCGTTCACGTTATAGTGCATTTGCACAACATGAGATTGATTATATTGTACAAACAACTGCAATTGGACAGCAGCAAGCCTTGGATGTGAGTGCCATTGCAGCGTGGAGTCAGGCCAATCAATGGTTAAAGCTCGAGGTAGTTCAAGCCCAAGAAAAGCTCGATAAAAACCATGCTCAAGTTGAATTTAAAGCGCATTATCACGATGGGCAGCAAGCGCAGGTACATCATGAAATTTCACACTTTGTGAAGTTCGAGCAGCGCTGGTATTTCCTTGATCCGACCACAGAGATGAAAATCACCATGAAGCAACCCTGTATTTGTGGTTCTGGACGAAAATTTAAACAATGTTGTGCGCAATTTTTATAACATTTGAGCAGATTTAGCTTAGAATAGCGCGCATCTCAACCCTCAGTGGAAGAAGGGCGATGTTACTTACCGTTATTTATATTATCGCAATTACGGCAGAAGCAATGACAGGTGCATTGTCTGCGGGTCGGCGGAGTATGGACTGGTTTGGGGTAACATTGATTGCCTGTGTCACGGCACTGGGGGGCGGTTCGGTTCGTGATGTGCTGCTTGGGCACTATCCACTGACATGGGTTAAGCATCCAGAATATCTCATGCTGACCTGCTTTGCTGCATTTGTCACTATCCTGATTGCAAAGTGGATGCGTCATCTTCGTAATATCTTCTTGGTTCTCGATGCCCTTGGTCTCATAGGTTTTACCATTATTGGCTGTCAAATTGCTTTAGAAATGGGCCATGGTTTTGTCGTCTCTGCAGTAGCAGGAGTGCTAACAGGTGTTTCTGGCGGTATTCTACGAGATATTCTATGTAACGATGTGCCGCTGGTGTTCCGTCGGGAACTTTATGCCAGTATTTCTTTTGTGTCCGTGATTTGTTATTGGCTCTGCATTGAGATTGGCTTATCGCTAGAATTGACCGTCATTGCGACGCTCATTTTCGGTTTCACCTTACGTCTGATCGCCATTTACTTTGGCTTAGAAATGCCTAAATTTATTTATAAAGATGATGATGATCAGTCAGTATCTTCAAAAGATTTGTCGTAACCGCGTTGCCATAACATCACATTAAAAATGCTAAAAAGACGGATCAATGGTCGGTCTTTTGCATGGATCTATACTAAAAAACGCAAAATCATACATCCTGTTGGGAAAGCAGTGTTCATCCTTCCACCAGTTCAGAGATCTTGTTATGGACTTAGTCTCACGTATACAACGCTTACCCATCGGTAAGTTTCACTACACTTTACTTTGGGTTATTGGCCTTGGCTGGATGTTTGATGCCATGGATACGGGACTCATTTCCTTCATCTTAGCGAAAATGGCTGAAGATTGGGCCATGACGCCAAATGATAAAAGTTGGGTGGTCTCGATTGGTTTTGTTGGGATGGCGATTGGCGCGGTGTTTTCTGGTGGACTAGCAGACCGCTTCGGTCGAAAAACAATCTTTGCATGGACATTGGTAATTTATAGCTTAGCTACCGCTGCATGTGCATTTGCACCTAATCTAACTTGGTTGTTGGTATTTCGTTTTATTGTCGGCCTAGGTTTAGGTGGACAACTCCCAGTCGCGGTGACTTTGGTCAGTGAATATATTCCGGCTCATGTACGTGGACGTTTTATTGTCTTACTAGAAAGTTTTTGGGGGCTGGGCTGGTTGGTTGCTGCATTGGTATCACGCTTTATTATTCCGGATTTTGGTTGGCATGCAGCGTTCCTGATTGGCGGTATTCCTGCGTTATATGCGATCGTGATTTGGAAAATGGTGCCTGAATCTGTACCTTATTTAATTAACCGTGGACGTTTTGATGAAGCACATGCATTGGTGAAAAAGATTGAAGCCAAATGTGGTGTAGAAGTTGTTGAAATCTTTGAAGTCAAACCAGTTGCAGAAAAGCACAATATCAGTTTTTCACAGTTGTGGTCAGGGATTTTTGCACGTCGTACTTTAATGCTGTGGCTCATTTGGTTCGGTATCGTCTTTTCTTATTACGGTATTTTTACATGGTTACCAAGCTTATTGGTCAAAGAAGGCTACACCATTGTTCAATCCTTTGAATATGTTTTGGTCATGATTTTGGCACAATTACCGGGTTATATTGCAGCTGCATGGTTGGTCGAAAAATTAGGTCGTAAAGCTACGTTGGCGGGCTTCATTGGGATGTGTGCCATTTCGGCATATTTCTTCGGTCAGTCTGGCAGTGTGACAGAGATCGTGATCTGGGGCTGTTTAATGTCCTTCTTTAATCTCGGTGCTTGGGGCGTACTTTATACCTATACACCAGAACAATATCCGGCCAATATTCGTGCCTTTGGTTCGGGCTGGGCCGGTGCCATTGGTCGGATCGGGGGCATTGCCGCGCCTTTTGCTGTGACACATATGATGGATATGGATCATGGTTTTAGCTATGTCTTTATGATGTTTACAGCAGTCTTAATTGCAGTTGCTGTGGTGATTTTGGTTTTAGGTGAGGAAACCAAAGGCAAAACTTTAGAATCCATCGGTCTATAAAGACTGTTGAATTTTTAGTTGATCATGGTGAATAAAATGGATATTTTTACGCCATAAGACACAATTTGTCGCAGAGTGTTAGATCATCCCCTTGTATAGGGGACACCTGCGACATAGCATAAGAACCCAATAAAGAACGAACAATTTAGGATTACAGGTTGTTATGACAAGCCTTGCGCATCATGCGACAGAAAACCGTTCCGTAGCAGAATTTACCGAACAAGCATATCTCAACTACGCCATGTACGTGATTATGGATCGTGCATTGCCACATATTAGTGATGGTCTAAAACCCGTTCAGCGTCGTATCGTCTATGCGATGAGCGAACTCGGGTTAAAGCCAACGGGTAAGCCAAAAAAATCTGCACGTACGGTTGGTGATGTACTGGGTAAATACCATCCTCATGGTGACTTAGCTTGTTATGAAGCCATGGTCCTCATGGCGCAGCCGTTTAGTTATCGCTATCCATTTATTGAAGGTCAGGGAAACTGGGGTTCACCAGATGATCCGAAATCCTTCGCAGCGATGCGTTATACCGAAGCAAAACTGTCTGCGTATAGTGATTTATTATTGTCTGAGTTAGGACAAGGGACCTGTGATTGGCAGGATAACTTTGATGGTTCGATGAAAGAGCCAGTGAATTTACCTGCACGTGTTCCGAATATTTTACTCAACGGCACAACGGGTATTGCTGTGGGTATGGCAACCGATATTCCACCGCATAACTTACGTGAAGTGGTGAAGGGTACCATCGCCTTAATTCGCAATCCAAACTTAACCGATGAGAAAGTCGCAGAATATATTCCTGCACCTGATTTGCCGACACGTGCGGAAATTATTACCTCTCCAGAAGAATTACTTAAAATTCAAACCACGGGTCGCGGTAGTTATCGAACTCGCGCGGTGTACAGCATTGAGAAAAATGAAATCGTGATTACGGAGTTACCGTATCAGGTTTCAGGTTCGAAAGTGATCACGCAGATTGCAGATCAAATGCAGGCGAAGAAGTTGCCATTGGTCACGGACTTACGTGATGAGTCAGATCATAAAAACCCAACACGTTTAGTGATCGTCCTGCGCTCGAATCGTATTGATGCTGAATCGGTGATGAGTCATCTATTTGCAACCACCGATCTAGAGTCGAGCTATCGTGTCAATATGAACATGATTGGCGCTGACGGTCGTCCGCAAGTGAAATCGATCCGCCGTATTTTGTTGGAATGGATCGAAATCCGTAAAAATACCGTAACACGTCGTTTGACTTATCATCTGAATAAAATTGAAAAACGATTACATATACTTGCAGGCTTGATCATTGCCTATCTGAATATTGATGAAGTGATTCGAATTATTCGTGAAGAAGATCAGCCTAAACCGGTGTTGATGACGCATTTTAATATCGATGAAATTCAAGCCGAAGCGATTTTAGAACTTAAGTTACGTCATTTGGCAAAACTTGAAGAAATGGAAATGCGCCGTGAACAAGAAGAATTGGAAGCCAAAGCAGCCATTATTCGTGAACAATTGGCGAACCCTGAATCATTAAAAGCATTGATCATTAATGAACTTAAAGAAGATGCGAAGAAATTTGGTGATGACCGCCGTTCTCCAATTGTGAAACGTGCAGAAGCCCATGCGATTAATGAACAGGATATGCTTCCTGCAGATCCTGTAACTGTCGTTTTGTCTGAAGCGGGTTGGATTCGCTCGGCGAAAGGTCATGAAGTCGATGCTGAGAACTTAAATTTCCGTGCAGGTGACCAATATCTCAGCCATGCGCAAGGTAAATCGAATCAACGTGTGTATGTATTAGATGATGCCGGTCGTAGCTATGCTTTGGGCATCAATACCTTGCCATCTGCGCGTGGTTTAGGTGAGCCTCTGAGTTCTAAACTTGCACCTGCAAGTGGTGTCGGCTTTAAACAAGTGTTTATTGCTGAAGATGAAACAGAAGTCTTGGCGATGAGTAGTAAAGGCTATGGCTTTAAAACCCAAGCCAAAAACCTCGATACCAATGCAAAAGCAGGTAAAGCCTTCCTTACCTTATCTGAAGGCGCGGCGGTCATGAATTTAACGGCGATTGAGAATGCAACACATCTTGCACTCCTCAGTTCTGCGGGGCGTTTGCTGTTGGTTGAACTTGATGAATTACCAGTATTGAATAAGGGTAAAGGTAATAAATTGATACAACTTGAGGCAAAAGATCAAATTGTATCCATGACAACTTTGAATTTAGATGAAATAATTCAAGTGCTTGCAGGAAATCAACAATTAAAGCTTAAAGGCGACGATCTGCAAAAATATGTGGGTAAACGTGCATCGAAAGGCGTGTTGTTACCACGTGGATATCAAAAAGCAAATAAACTGTTCATTCAAAGATAATACTAGCATCCATGGAACGAAATACGTTATATATGCTGTTATTCGTGAAATGGATGCAATATTAAGCACAAACAAGTTAAATAATGACCGCTTAATATTGAAAAAAAACAGTTGGATTATTAAGGATTACGACAGGAGAATTGGGCGTTATGGAAAAGATTTGGTTCGCTGAATACCAAAAGACAGGGATTCCAGAAACTGTAGAATTACCCGCAGAAAATACCTCATTGGTCGATATTTTTGAGCGTAATTTTCAGAAGTTTGGCTCAAGAGATGCCTTTATCTTCATGGATAAAGTCTTAACTTTTAAAGAACTTGATGAAGCAAGCCGTAAATTTGCAACTTATTTGCAAAGCTTAGGTTTGGCTAAAGGTTCACGCGTTGCAGTTATGATGCCGAACGTTCTTCAATATCCTGTTGTCGCATTGGGTGTATTCCGCGCTGGCCTGGTATTGGTCAACGTGAATCCACTGTATACCTCTCGTGAACTTGAGCATCAATTGAATGACTCTGGTTCAGAGGCATTGGTTATCATTGAAAACTTTGCATCTGTTTACCAAGCGATTATTGGTAAAACCCCAGTAAAACATGTGATCGTGGCATCTGTGGGTGACATGCTCGGTACACTGAAAGGCACATTGGTTAACTTTGTATTACGTTCAGTACGTAAACAAATTCCAGCTTGGAACATTCCAGGTCATATTCGCTTTAATGCAGCAATGTCTAAAGTGAGTGCAAACAATTACAAACGTCCAAACTTAACTCTAAGTGATACTGCAGTACTTCAATATACTGGTGGTACAACTGGCGTATCTAAAGGCGCAGAATTGACACATCGTAACCTTGTGTCAAACATGTTGCAGTGTGATGGTATTTTTCAAAGTAAATTTGGTCAGCAAGATGGTCAGCCAGATGATCGTATCTTCTGTGCATTACCGCTGTATCACATCTTTGCATTTATGGTGTGTGCACTTTACGGCATGTACAAAGGTCAGGCGAACGTATTGATTCCTAACCCGCGTGACCTACCTGCGGTAATGAAAGAATTACGTAAATACCAACCTTCATTCTTTCCAGCAGTGAACACTTTGTTTAATGCTTTGGTGAACAATGAAGAGTTCAAGCAACTTGACCACAGCAAGCTAAAAATGGCGATGGGTGGTGGTATGGCAGTACTTCCTTCGACTGCAGAAGCATGGAAGAAAGTTACCGGTACCAATATCATCGAAGGTTATGGTTTATCAGAAACTTCACCTGTTGCAACCGCAAACCCTCCAGCATCAATGGAATTTAGCGGTACGATTGGTATTCCATTGCCACTGACTGAAGTTGCTATTCTAGATGATGATGGCAATGAAGTTGCTCAAGGGGAGCAAGGTGAAATTTCGATTCGTGGTCCTCAAGTCATGAAAGGCTATTGGAACCGTCCAGATGAAACTGCCAAAGTAATGACGGCGGACGGTTTCTTCCGTACAGGTGACATTGGTGTCATGGATCCACGCGGTTATGTGAAGATTGTAGACCGTAAAAAAGACATGATTTTGGTGTCTGGCTTCAACGTTTATCCTTCTGAAATTGAAGAAGTTGTTGCAAAACATCCAAAAGTACTAGAAGTTGCTGCAATTGGTGTTCCTGATGAAAAATCAGGTGAAGTACCTAAATTATTCGTTGTGAAAAAAGATCCATCTTTAACGACTGAAGAAGTTTTGGCATTCGCAAAAGAAAACTTAACTGGCTATAAACGCCCACGTTATGTTGAATTTATGGATGAATTACCAAAATCGAATGTTGGTAAGATTCTACGTAAAGATTTGCGTAAAACAGCATAATATGATGCATAAAAAAAGCGCCTTCGGGCGCTTTTTTATCGCTTTTAATTTAGATCATTAAAGCTTGCCTTTATTCATCGACCAGCGATCAAAGTAGCGACGTCCTACACCAAAAACACCTAAGAAGATAAACATCGCGCCGAACTGACGACTAAAGCCAGATTGGTTATAGCTGCCATAAGTTAAAATATTGTCGACTAAACAATATAGTGCAATGACAATGACCCAATGCCAAAGGGGAAGTTGCTTGATGGAAACTGCATAGAATGCAATCCACATGATGACAAAGCTGAAAACAGTCGACCATACATTTAAGTTGGCGCAGATCACAGCAAGTAAAAATGCAGTCACAGGAATGACGATTTTTAGAACACGATCGACGCGAAGCTGATGGCGTTTTTGCTCTTCAAGAACTTCAAATAATTGATCTTGATCAGAAGTACTCATAGAGGATCCTTTCATCTGCCGATTATAAAAACACTATATTTAACAAAAATTATTCACGAAATGCCATGGTATTATAACAGCTATAAAAATCTTCCTGAGAAAAAACACATGCACAGCATCAGTGGGATCATCTATCTCATTTTGGCCGCTTGTTTACTGCCATATGTATTTACCTTTATTGCGAAGCGAGCTGCAGGTTTTAAGTCGAGTGATAATCAAAATCCACGTGAAGTTTTAGCGCGCTCTACAGGGGTGGCGAGCCGCGCACATGCAGTGCAGCAAAATAGTTTTGAAAGTTTACCATTATTTATTGCAGCTATTTTAATGGCTGAATACATGGTGATTCATCAGCAATACATCATGACCTTTGGGATTGCCTATCTCGTTTTACGCGTCATTTATGGGTTATGTTATTTAGCCAATTGGGCAACTTTACGTTCGATCATTTGGACCTTGTCGATGTTGTGCCCAATTTGCCTGATGTTATTGGTCATTAAATTAAGCTAAATGTTCTGCTTGATGATTAAATTATCAGCATGATCGCTAAAATCACAAAAAAAGCGATAAAACCGTTATAATTGTGCCGGATTAAAAGATTTAACTTTGTTTAAAGAGTGATGCTATGAGCTACAGCAATATCCCAGCGGGTAAAGATGCACCAAACGACATCTATGTCATTATTGAAATTCCTGCAAATGCAGCACCAATCAAATACGAAATCGATAAAGATTCTGATGCGTTATTTGTAGACCGTTTCATGGGTACTGCAATGTTCTACCCAGCGAACTATGGTTATGTTCCAAATACATTATCTTTGGATGGTGACCCACTAGACGTACTTGTGGTAACTCCACATCCAGTAGAGCCAGGTTCTGTAATTCGTTGCCGTCCTGTTGGTAAATTGAACATGGAAGATGACGGTGGTGTTGACGCAAAACTTGTTGCTGTTCCACACGACAAATTGACTCCGCTCTATAAAGATGTTCAAGAATATACAGATCTTCCTGCATTATTGATCAATCAAATTGAACATTTCTTCCAACACTACAAAGACTTAGAGCCTGGTAAGTGGGTTAAGTTAAGTGGTTGGGAAGGTGCTGATGTTGCGAAACAAGAAGTACTTAGCTCAATTGAAGCTTACAAAGCTGCGAACAAATAATATTGTTTTAAGCTGAGCATCGTTTTTATATAAAATCGATGCTCATAAAAAAAACCTGCACAGTGTGCAGGTTTTTTTTCGCTATCTTAGAGTAGCTGCAAAATTAAAATAATTTCACAGGGATGTCTAAGAATACGCGTAATTCATTGGTGTCAGCCATATATACGTCATTGTATGCTTGGTCTGCACGGTAGTGTGAATAACGTAAACGAAGGCTGGCATCTTTAGCGAAACCTGATTGAACAGTATATTTCACTTGGTTAAAGAATTCGCTTTCTTTAGCATCGTCTGATGTCTCTACACCATTTTTAATAGTTTTGATATCCCAACCGTATACATAAGCAGTCGTCCAATTTAAACCTGGCACGCCGTAATCAGCAAAGTTTAAGTTGTATTGAACTTGTGCCGATTTCTCATGGTTACCAATAAAGTCAGAAAGGTAAGAGTTGGCTACATAAATAGATTGCGCACCGTCAGCATTGCTACCATAGTCATAACCTGTATTACCAGTGTTTTGTTGGTAAGCCAGCATGACTGAGTGAGCGCCTTGATTTAATGTACCTGCCAATGACCATAGATTGTTGCTTCGGCCATCTACATTTGTATCACCAAGTGATGAAGAATAGGTTGAAGCTGCTTTGTCCCATTCTGTGTGATAACCACTAAAGTCTAAATTTAAAGAGCGTTTTTCAGCTAACGGAATAGTGTAATTAGCATTAATGTAATGACGATCCAACGCATTTTTGCTATCTAAGCCATAGTAAGATGCATTAAGTTGGTCGTTAAACTTATATTTTGCACCCCAAACCACAGCACGATCTAGATCGTTACCGTCAGAATTAATTTGGTCTGAATATTGGTTTTTAGTGAATTTACCAGCAATAACTTCTAGATTTTCAATTTCATGACTTGTCGCTAAAACGCCTGTGAAGTATTCAGGTACCATACGTGCTGTATTAGATGCAAGCACTGGAATATCAAGAACTTGGGTACCGTATTCAACAGTAGTATTTGATACTCGAGCTTTAACACTTGCGCCACCACGTGCCCAGTGATCATACGCTGAGCCGTCGTTATGTTGTGGAATCATGCCATTACCAGCATGTTTATTTTCACCGATTTTAAATGAACCATCGCCTACAACATTGGCACCAAAGCCAACAACACCTTGAGTGAAGCCTGACTCTAATTTCACAATTGCTGATTGCGCAAAAGAACTTGTATCGTCACCGCGATTTACATCTTGTTTATCGCGTTTGATGTAACCTGTACGGAACAATACAGAGCCTTCGGCATCTTCCACAAAGCCTTTAGATTCGCTTTGTTCGCTAGCAAAAGCAGTAGAAATAAGAGCAGCGTTTACTAATACTGCAAGTGTTAGTTGTTGAGCTTTAAGCATTGGGAGAGAGCCTCATGCAAATTTGGTTAATATGTAGTGCGATTGTATATTTTTTCTTAAAAAAATCACTATTTTTAATGCGCTTATTACACTAAAGTTAGAAAACATTCAGATCATCGGTCAATCTGTAATAAGCAAATGTTTCGTATGTTATTGTTGTTTAACAAATAGTTTATTTAAATTGAATATATATTAAGCTAAAGAGAAGTTTATTCATTGCTTATCATAAAAAAATATAAAAAATGGTAAAAACTTTCATTTAACTTGCTGATTTATCATCATTCTTCGCGACAAATTGTGCTGAATCTAAATTCGTATTTTGATCAAAAAGTATAACAATGGCTGAGGTGCATGGCATCACTGTTCAGGCACAGTAAGCACTGTTGGCGTATTTTTAGTAAATAGAGAATGACTTTTAGCGAAGTCGTCAGAAATGTTTTCCTTAAAATCTAGCTCAATAAAAGATGATATTAATCGTGATAAATACATATAAATGAATGCATTAAATCATTGTTAAAGACTGGAACGCTATAAAAGATATTTTATGAATCAAAAGCTTAGTTTTTACTGTTTTATATAATCTTAGCTTTGTTTTTTAAATGATTTAATTGATCAAAATAAGAAAAAAGGGGCTATACAGTGCAGTAAAATCGATTAAAATCGGCGCTAAATTTTACTCAACCCAATCCACAATCGATCCGATGTGGGGACTAAACATGATTCAATTTTATAAAAAAGCAATTTTAAGTATTTTAGTGACCCTAGGTACAGTCCCTGCATTTGCAGAACAAACTGAACAAGCCACAACTGTACAAGGGAATTGGTCTGGAAGTTTGGGCGTGGTAAACAAATATGTGTACCGTGCGAGTGAAGAAAATGATCAAGCGGCATTACAAGCCGGACTTGAATATGCACACAACAGTGGGCTGTTCGCGGGCTATTGGGGTTCTACACTCAACTATGATCCTACGGACGACAGTCAGTCGCATGGTTTTGAACATGATTTCTATGCCGGATATGGACGTGAACTGAATGAAGATTGGAGCTATAAGTCACAAGTGATGGCCTATGTCTATCAAGGTGGAGGTTCTGTTTATAACGACGACCGATCTGAAAAGCGTCGCACGACAGGCGTCGAATTTATTCAGGACATAAGCTATAAAGATTTAACTGCAAGCATGGCTGTATTGTTGTCTGATGTTAATTATGGCAACGCAGGCGATGTATATCTGAATGCTGCTTATAGCTATGCATTACCTTATGATGTTTCATTAAATTCATCGCTTGGTGTTTCTATTTTTAATGACAGTCGTGATGATAGCCTATTAACAACCACAGAAGATGTGGTGTTCACTGAAGCACGTCTGGGCTTAAGTAAACCGATTGCAGATACTGGATTTGAAATTGCTGCTGACTATGTATGGGGCGGTAAAGATCGTGAAGGTGAGCAATTAGACGATAACGTTGTGGTTGGATTGACCTATTCTTTCTAACATTAACGAGTTGACTGTATTTGGTCATATTCTTGAAAGTGCATAATGGTGATTGTGCACTTTTTTTATGCATTTTTGAGATCGGTGTTGAAAAAATATACTCAAAAAGCGCATTTTTAAAATCCTGTTACAACTATCAACCCGAAGATTTAAATAATCTAAATAGATGAAAATCTGCATTCTAAAATAAATTAAAGAGAAAAAAGACCAAATAGGATAATTAAAAAATAATAAATAAAAACAGTAATATATTGGTTTTTCATAAACCAAAATGGTGACTTTTATAAAAAAAATATGCGCTTATTTTTAAACATGGCACAGCGCTTGCTAATACCTCATTGAGTTCAACGAAATAACCAAAAAATACGTCGTCGCACGATGTGGGGGAACAAACCATGAAATTTGCACTTAAAGCTTTATCAATCGCTGTACTAGGAGTAGCATCGACGTTTACTTTTGCTGAAGCACCTGCTTCTGAGCATTCTGTATCCGGAAATATCGGCGTACTGTCTAGCTATAATTTACGTGGTATTACCAATGTGCCTGAAAATAGCGGCGCAACTATTCAAGGTGGTTTGGACTATAGCCATGCGTCAGGCTTCTATGCAGGTTACTGGGGTTCAACCTTAGATTATGCACTTGGTGAAGAAGGTCGTGATTCTTTTGAACATGACTTTTATGCAGGTTATAACGGCAAAATTACTGAAGATTTAGGTTATACCGTCGGTGGTACGTATTATTACTACTATGAATCGGATGTTGATTCAGATGGTTTCGAAACACTTTTAGGATTGAACTACAAAGACTTTAGCGTATCTGCGCAAACCTTAACGCAAAATACGACTTGGGGTAACAAGGGCGATACGTATATCTTAGGTAGCTATAGCTATGCATTGCCAAAAGATTTCACGCTAAATACTTCATTGGGCCTATATGCATATGGTGATGATGACGAATTTGTAGAAACCACTGAAGACTTTGGCTTCCGTCATTTTACAGCAGGTTTAAGCCATCCATTGGGTGACACTGGTGCGAGCGTAAATATGGATTATATCGTGGGTGGTTATGACCGTCTGGATGAAAAACAAAAGAATAAAGTCGTATTTGGCTTGAAATACGAATTCTAATTTTAAAAAGTATTAAAAATGGCGACCTAGGGTCGCCATTTTTTTAAGCATTGAGTTGGCTTCGATAGGACAGCGCTTCAGAAATGTGTTGAGCTTGAATGTGTTCACTTTGAGCCAAGTCGGCAATAGTTCTGGCAACACGTAACACCCGATGATAGGCACGCGCAGATAAATTCATTCTCTGCTGGGCTAACTGTAAAATATTCTGTGCAGTAGCATCCAAAACTGCTTGTTGCTCCAATTGCGTCGGCGTCAATGCCATATTGGATTTTTGCTGGCGATCTATTTGTAACGCATAAGCTTGAATGACACGATGCCTAACCTCACTTGAGCTTTCAACCTCATGCGAACTTTGTAATTCATGTGCTGCCAGTGGCGGGACATCTATATGTAAATCAATACGATCTAATAATGGACCTGAAATACGGTTTTGATAGCGTTTAATACTTTCAGCACTACATTGACAGCGGCTGTCTTGGTTAAAGGCATAGCCACATGGGCAAGGATTCATCGCCGCAATTAGTTGAAAATTTGCAGGGAAGGTGATTTGACGAGAAGCCCGTGAAATCACAATTTCTTTGGATTCGAGTGGTTGCCGTAACACCTCCAAAACCTTTCGATCAAATTCAGGCAGCTCATCTAAAAATAAAACTCCTAAATGTGCCAAGGTGATTTCACCCGGTTTAGGATTTGATCCTCCACCGACGAGGGCAATCGCAGATGCGGTATGGTGTGGCGCACGAAATGGACGCTGCCCAAAATGATGATTTGCACCTGCAATAGAATAAATACTCGCGACTTGCAAATTTTCTTGCATATCTAAGGGGGGCAGAATACTGGGTAAACGCGAGGCGAGTAGCGTTTTGCCTGTGCCTGGTGGGCCCCGAAATAGTAGAGAATGACCGCCAGCCGCTGCAATTTCTAAAGCACGACGTGGTCTGAGTTGACCTTTCACATCAGATAAATCAAAAGGGTAACTGTGTTGATTGGCTGACGATGTTGAAGGGTGGCTACTGATTAAGGCTGAACGACTTAAATGTTCACATACATCCTTAAGATGCTGTGCAGGAAAGACTTGGAACTCCGGCAGTTGTGCCGCTTCATCGGCATTGAGTGCCGGTAGAATCAGATGATGCCCGATATGCTGACAGGCAATGGCTATGCTTAAGATGCCACTGACAGGTCGTAAATAGCCATCAAGTGCCAATTCTCCAATAAATTCAAAGCCATCTGCTGCATTTTCAGGAAGTTGTCCTGACGCGATCAGAATCCCTAAAGCAATGGCGAGATCTAAACGTGAACCATCTTTGGGTAAATCTGCGGGTGCAAGATTAATGGTCAGACGTTTGGTTGGGAACTGAAAGCCACTATTAATAATCGCAGAGCGGACACGGTCTTTACTTTCACGGACAGCGGCCTCAGGTAGGCCCACAATGGTCAATGAAGGCAGACCTTGGCTGACATGGACTTCAACTTCAATTTGGGGTGCATTTAAGCCGAGCAAACCCCGAGTATAGATTTTGGCAAAAGACATATTATTGTTCCGTTATGGTGCATTATTTTTAATCGTTATGCGTCTTTTGTTGCACTAAAAAGGTGCTTATTTTTTGTTCTGAATTTTTTGTTCGAGTTCTTCGACGTGTTTCAACAATTCATTTAAACGTAAATTGGCATTATTCAGTGCAGTACGTTGGCGTTCGATTTCTTCTTTAGATACGAGATCCATTTTGCTCACAGCTTCGTTAAGTAAGCTGCGAAGATTATGTTCGATGTCTTTTTTCGGCTGATCGATTTGTTCTAATATCGCTTGTAATAAGGTTTCAATCATTGTTGTGACCATCCTCAGTGAATTGGTGGCAGCAGTTTAACATCGCCACATTCATGACCATAGTGCTTTCATTTAAATATGCGTTTAATCGATCAGTAAAATCGTAATTCTTCTAGTAAAAACGTCTATTTTTATAAGCATACGCAAGATTATCCGTATAAAATAGGTTATAAAGAAATCTCATGCTGGGCTGACTATTTTCCCCCGACTGTAGTCATATTGGCATGAAAATTGAACATAAAACCTTACAGGTGAAATAAGCCGAAGGAAAACAAAACATGAAGCTCGTAACTGCAATTGTAAAACCTTTTAAATTAGATGACGTGCGTGAAGCACTCTCTGAAAATGGTGTTCAAGGGATCACTGTCACTGAAGTTAAAGGCTTCGGTCGCCAGAAAGGTCACACTGAACTTTATCGTGGTGCTGAATATGTGGTTGATTTCTTACCAAAAGTAAAAATCGAAATCGCAATCAGTGATGAAATGGTCGATACCGTAATTGAATCAATTACTCGTGTTGCAAGCACAGGAAAAATTGGCGACGGTAAAATTTTTGTAAGCAATCTGGAACAAGTCATCCGTATCCGTACTGGTGAAACAGGTGCAGATGCCGTTTAAAAAATTGGCATGAAGTTTGCTGAGTAGCTAATAACTCAGAAAATCAGGTCGGGGGATACGAATGAAAAAGATGCTAATTGCACTCGGCTTGTCCAGTGCACTTTTAGGTGGTTCTGTTGCGTGGGCTGAAGAAAGCGCAACAGCACCTACAGAAGAAGTCACAGTAGTTGATACTGCAAATACAACAACGCTAAATACAACAGAAGCTGCAGTTCCAGTTGAAGCAGCGCCAGTACCTGCAGAAGAAGAGCCTAAGCTCGATACAGGTGATACAGCATGGATTTTAGTGTCCACTGCACTTGTTTTACTCATGACAATTCCCGGTTTAGCATTATTTTACGGCGGTATGGTCCGTAAGAAAAATGTACTCAGCACCATGGCACACAGTTTTGTTGCGGCAGGTGTTGTGAGCTTAACGTGGGTGATTGTGGGTTATACCTTAGCATTTGGTGAAGGTAATGCCTTTATCGGTAGCTTAGACAAATTTATGTTGTCGGGCATCACCACAGAAGCCTTGTCCGGTACGATTCCAGAGATTCTTTTTGTTATTTTCCAAATGACATTTGCCATCATTACCGTTGCCATTATTAGCGGTTCGATTGCTGAACGTATGAAATTCGGAGCTTTTGTTGCTTTCATCGCAATTTGGAGTGTCGTGGTTTATGCACCAATTACCCACTGGGTATGGGGCGGTGGTTGGTTAGGTAACGACGGTGCGCTTGATTTTGCGGGTGGTACGGTTGTTCACATCAACTCGGGTGTTGCGGGTCTCGTTGCAGCGTACATGCTTGGTAAACGTATGGGGCTTGGCCGTGAATCTATGGCACCACATAATCTAACGTTAACCGTCATCGGTGCAAGCCTTGTATGGGTAGGTTGGTTCGGTTTCAACGGTGGTTCTGCATTGGGTGCAAATGGTTCAGCTGGTTATGCATTGGTGGTAACACAAGTTGCAGCAGCGGCAGCAGCAGTGGCATGGTTAATTACTGAAAAAGTGGTTCGTGGTAAAGCGTCTGTCTTGGGCGGTGCTTCTGGTGCGGTAGCTGGTCTTGTGGTGATTACACCTGCGGCAGGTTTCGTAACAGTTGGTGGTGCTTTAGCGATGGGTCTGATCGGTGGTGTGGTTTGCTTCTGGGGGATTACTGCGCTGAAACGTGCGTTGAAAGCGGATGACTCTTTGGATGCGTTTGGTCTACATGGTGTCGGTGGTATCGTGGGTGCGATCCTTACAGCATTCTTTGCCAGCGAATTCATCATGGGTGATAAAGCACCGAGCGACTTAATGCATCAATTATGGGTTCAAGTCGAAGGCGTACTAGCGACTATTGCTTACTCAGCAGTGATGACATTCATTATCTTGAAAGTGATTGATCTAGTGATTGGCATCCGTGTTGAAGCTGATGACGAACGTATGGGTCTAGACTTAAGTCAACATGGTGAACGTGTAGAATAATAAGATCACAGTAAATCAATATATTGTGTAAAACAGCCCGAAAGGGCTGTTTTTTTTCCATATCTAGCGTAAAGCTCTACAAATTTCAAAATTTTTGCTACACTCTAAATCCATTCGGATTTGTTCAATTTAACCGCTATGCATTGTCCATTTTGCAACGCTGAAGACAGTAAAGTGATTGACTCACGTCTTGCTGCTGAAGGCTGTCAGATACGCCGCCGCCGTGAATGTATTAGTTGCGGTGAACGTTTTACAACTTTTGAAAGCTATGAAGTGGTGATGCCGCGTGTCATCAAGTCTGATTCAAAGAGTGAACCTTTTGATGAAGCCAAGCTCCGCCGCTCGCTCATGCATGCCTTGCAAAAGCGTCCAGTAACGCAAGAGCAAATTGAAACGGTACTCAGTGATATTCAATTACAAATTCGCCGTTTGGGTGAACGTGACGTGAAATCACGCACCATTGGTGAAATTGTTATGCAGTCTTTGTTTGCTTTAGATCATGTGGCTTATGTACGTTTTGCTTCTGTGTATCAAGACTTTCAAGATGTAGAAGCTTTTCGTCGTCAAATTGAGCAAATGCAGCAGCGTGAGCACTAATGCACATCTGCTTCCATTTTTATCATGAGTGATTACATGTCTGAGTTAGATCAAGTGACTTTGCAGCAGCATCAACAGTGGATGCGGCGTGCAATTGCATTGGCACAGCAGGGGCAATACAGCACTCGTCCCAATCCCAATGTGGGCTGTGTGATTGTCAAAGACGGTCAATTGGTTGGTGAAGGCTTTCATCCCAAAGCGGGTCAGCCGCATGCAGAAGTCTTTGCAATGCGTGATGCAGGTGAGGCCGCTCGTGGCGCAACCGCTTATGTGACTTTGGAGCCTTGTGCACACTATGGACGTACGCCACCTTGTGCCAAAGGCTTGGTAGAAGCAGGTGTCGCTCAAGTCGTTGTGGCATGTCCCGATCCCAACCCATTGGTTGCGGGTAAAGGTGTACAAATCCTACGTGATGCTGGCATTGAAGTGATTACGGGTATTTGTCAAGCAGAAGCGCATCAATTGAACTTGGGCTTTTTAAAAGCCATGGCGACGGGTATGCCTTATGTCCGCCTCAAAGTTGCATCGAGCCTGGATGGGCGTACTGCCATGGCCTCGGGTGAGTCTAAGTGGATAACCGGTTCGATGGCGCGACAAGATGTACAGCATTGGCGTGCGATATCAGGTGCTGTGATTACTGGGATTGAAACAGTATTAGCCGATGATTGCTTACTCAACGTACGTCAGCTCGATGATGCTGTTGATATGCGTAGCGTGGTTCAGCCGAAACGTATCGTGCTAGATCGCCAAGGCCGCTTGCCATTAACTGCAAAAATATTGCAACAACCTGAAACCGTGATGGTCATGGGGCCATATCGTCAGGAACTTGCTGACTTGGGCGTGGTACAATTTGAAATTCAGCCTTTGGCCGATCTGTTAGCAGCATGCGTTCAACAGTTCCAAATTTATGATGTCCTTGTGGAAGCCGGTGCGACACTTTCGACCGCTTTCTTACAAGAACATTTGATCGATGAAATGATCAGTTATGTTGCACCGACCTTGTTGGGTCAGTCAGCACGTGCGATGTTTAATGCGGAATTTGACCGCATGGCAGAGCAGCTTCGATTTAAGCTGAAAGATGTCACTCAATTGGGTGATGACATTCGCTTAAGGTTAATCCCTTCTCAAGAGACGCTATGAATTCAGAGTCTACGGTTTATCACAAACGTCGTCATGCGGCTCGTACCACAGACGAATATCTTTTCCATCAATTGGTTCCTTATTTGGGAAACAAACGCCGTCTATTACATCTGATTTTAGAAGCACTTGAGCAAACGGGAACCTTAAAACGCGAAGATGGTCGTGCGCCGATATTTGCTGACTTTTTTGCAGGCTCGGGTGTAGTGTCACGGTTGGCACGTCAAAACGGCTATCGTGTTATTGCCAATGACTGGGAACCCTACAGCCATGCCTTGAACAGCGCGATTCTCTCTTGTGTTGAAGCACCAGCGTTTAAAGAGTTGGGTGGCTATCAGAAAGCCATCGATTATCTGAACCGTTTGCCAGAAGTGAAAGGTTGGGTGACCCATAACTTGTGTCCACGTAATGATGAAATCTACGATCCGGCACGTGACCGCTTATTCTTTAAACGCCGTAATGGTATGCGTATCGATGCGATTCGTCAGCAAATTGCAACTTGGCAAGCTCAAGGCGCGATTGATGATGTGGAAATGAGTGCTTTATTAGCGCCGTTATTGTATTCAGCAAGTTTTGTCAGTAATACCAGCGGTGTATTTAAAAGCTTCCATCATGGTTGGGGCGGTAAAACCCAAGCGGCATTAGATCGTATCGGTTCTTTGTTATGGCTGACTCCAAGTCGTTTTTGTGAAATTGGTGATCCGAAAAAACCCGCCGCTGAAATGTGGTGTGTTGACGCACAGCATTTGGCTAACCAAATGAGTGGCTTTGAAGTGGATGTGGCTTATCTCGATCCACCGTATAACCAGCACGCTTACAGCAGTAACTACCATGTGTTGAATGCTTTAACGTTATGGGATCAGGTGGATTTACCAACACCAGACACCAAGGGTTTTAAGAGCGGAATCGATCGTGCATGGCGTAAAGAACGTCCAAGTCCGTATAATTCTTCGAAGCATGCGAAAGAAGCTTATGAAAAATTATTAGAAACCATCAATGCACGTTACATCCTGACGAGCTATTCAACCGATGGTAATATCAGCGCCACAGATTTATTACAAGCCAATTTAAAACGTGGCCGAGTAAGCTTATTGACGCAAGATGTACCACGTTACCGCGTGAGTAAGCAGCGTCAGTCTGAACGTGCACGCGTACTAGAGTTTATTGTCATCACGGATACGCATGCCAAATCAGGTCCACCGATCCGTCAGTTGTTGAGTCAATTGCACCATTTTGCAGAATTAGGTGGTGTCGATACCTCTGGCGTGAGCACGCAACTTGATTTGTGGTAAAAATCATCGCCCCATATTTTTCAGGGATTGAACATGTTTACAGGCATTATTGAAAGTCTAGGTAAAGTTGAAAGCATTCAAAACGTGGGTGGCGATGTCCGCTTGCGTATCCAGACAGATTTAGACATGTCGGATGTGCATTTGGGGGACTCGATTGCCACCAATGGCATTTGCTTAACCGTGATTGACTTTGGCAGCAATTGGTATGCAGCTGATGTATCACGTGAAAGTTTAAATCGGACCACTTTGGAACACTGGAAAGCAGGGCAGGCAGTAAATGTGGAAAAAGCCATGTTGCCGACCACGCGTTTTGGTGGACATATTGTCAGTGGTCATGTCGATGCAGTGGGTGAAATCACTCAAGTTCGTTCAGATGCACGTTCAATTTATTTTGAAGTTACCGCACCGAAAGAAATTGCACGCTATTTAGCAGAAAAAGGCTCTGTGACCGTGGACGGTATTAGCCTGACGATTAACCATTTACGTGGCAATGTGCTGAGCTTAAATTTAATTCCGCATACGGCGGAACGAACCAATATTGGCACATGGAAGGCTGGGGCTAAAGTGAACTTAGAAGTGGATGTTTTAGCACGTTATATTGAGCGTTTATTGCTCGCTGATAAAGCCGCTGAGACCACAGCGCAATCGAAAATTAGCTTAGATTTTCTCGCTGAAAATGGCTTCTTGAAATAAGTTGATACCGAAGAAAACCAAACAGTCTGATTGAAAAATTAGACTGTTTTTTTATTTTTGGTGATAATGCGTCGCGGAATGACATATATGATGAATAATCAGACAGGTGATAATGATTGATTTCTTACTGAATCTGGAACAGTGGTTACCCATGTTATTGGAAAATTATGGTGTGTGGATTTATGCCATTTTATTTCTGGTGATATTTTCAGAAACGGGTTCAGTATTTATGTTCTTCCTGCCGGGAGACAGCCTATTGCTTGCCATCGGCGCATTATGCTCAACGACGGAAGTGGTGCATTTACACACCATGGGGCTGATGTTATTTGTCGCATCAGTCTTGGGCTACTGCGTCAATTACTACACGGGCAGCGTGCTAGGCATTAAGTACTTTAATAAGCACACACGTTACTTTAAGCCCGAATATATGGTCAAAACCAATAAATATTTTATGAAACATGGTGGTAAAACGATTTTAGTCGCACGCTTTGTACCCTTTGTACGTTCTTTTGCGCCTTTTGCTGCTGGATCTGCACGCATGAACCTTGGCACATTTATGTTCTATAACGTGCTAGGTGGTTTCATCTGGATTGGATTATTACTCGGTATCGGTTATTTCCTAGGACATACCGTTTCTGCAGTTGCAGATTTGGTCTAAGCCAAACTTAGACCTAAAAAAAGCCCACAGTTGTGGGCTTTTTTTATGGAGTAGATGACCACTTAGTGTTTTGTAACGGTCACTACATCAAGGGTTTGAAAAATCGAGCTGTGGGGCGGTTGCTGAATGCTAAAACCACCTTTTTCTGATTCACGGCTGAGATAAACCGAAATACTGTGAAAGTCTGAATGACTCAGCCAAAGATCTTTGGCACGGATGTCCCATTGTTCTCCAGCAGATAGAGAGGATATTTTCTGGGTAATCTGGTGAATGATGTCCATATTGAATTCCCATCTGGATGCATGATTATATTTTTAGGATGCCTGAAGCATTGTATTTTGAGGGACAATGCTTCAGTCATATGAACATCATGTTGCAAATACATGTCAGTTTAATGACAGTGACCAGATTTCGATGCACGGCTTAAGATGCTTGGGACGATGTAGATTCTGTCGAAAAATTAGAGTTTTCTAAGATATAGTCAATTTCTTCTTGTGCGGCTGCTTTCAATTTTGCACGGAAATCACTGACGGCCATTTCGATTTGCGTTTCTGCTTCAAGTTCCAAACGCACGCGTACACTTTCGAGTTCTGACAACATCTGTCCTTCGCTGACCGATAAGCTTTGGCTTAATCCCGCTAAACCCGTTTCAGGATTTTTATGATAGCGAGCGGCATAGTGTTGTACTTCACGATCAAGATTATGCTGCATCATGGTGAGCGCTTGCGTTTGTGCAGCAAAGCGTAACTCTTCGTCACGTTTCAGTTGTTCTGCATAGGCTTGTTCAGCTTCACGTTTTTCTTCTAAGGCTTTTTCTAAAGCCAATTGTTTACGAATACGAGCATCTTCAATCAGCTGTGCTTTCAAATCTGCATAGGCAGACTCAATTTTGTCAAAAGACACTTGCTGCTGCTGTTGGTCATTGACCAGCCATTGTTGAATGTCTGTATTGGGATTGAGTACATCGCAAACGCGACCAAGGTCATCAATAAAGGTCTGACGAATAGCTTCAGGTACTTTTAACCAGCGCTGTTTAAAGTCTGGACCGACATTCAATGCCATGGTGCATCTCCTTGCAAATAGGGTAAAACCAATATCACGTTAAAGTTTATGGGTCTGCGGTTGAACGCCCAAACGTCGATATTGTTTATATTTTTCACGCCCGATAATTTTAGCGGGTTCGTTATTTTCAATAATTTCGATAATGTGACTAAAACTTGCGAACTGTTCAAGTGCTTGATCGTTAAAATTAAACACAATCCAGTCGGCTTGCTCAGGCAATTGGGCAGAAATACAGACCGTTGCCTCGGGTTGATCGATACCATGGGGAATGAAACCTGTGTGATCGAAACTCCACAGGCGTTCATCAAGTTGTTGCTGTAAGTCTGGGTCAGCACAATGTAGCCAAATACGTACAGGCTGACGCAGGATCTTACGGCATAAACGACAAGTGCTTTCGACTTGTCGTTCAGGACTTTTTTCAAATAAATAAAAGCTAACTTTAGCCATTCGCTTGAGCACGATTCGCTAAGAATTGCATTAATAATGGTACAGGACGACCTGTTGCGCCTTTATTTGCACCAGAGTTCCATGCAGTCCCAGCAATGTCTAAATGCGCCCAACGGTATTCACGCGTAAAGCGTTGAAGGAAACATGCAGCGGTCACAGAGCCTGCTTTTGGACCACCAATGTTGGCAATATCTGCAAATGGAGAATCAAGTTGTTCTTGATAATCTTCAATCACTGGCATGCGCCATACGCGGTCAAAGCTATGTTGACCCGCAGCAGTCAATTCAGCCGCAAGTTCATCATCCGGAGTGAACATACCGGTAAGGACTGAACCTAATGCCACAACACATGCACCAGTGAGGGTTGCAATATCAATCACCAGTGCAGGGTTAAAGCGTTTTACATAGGTCAAGGTATCGCACAGCACCAAACGACCTTCGGCATCGGTATTTAAAATTTCAACGGTTTGACCGCTCATGGTCGTCACGATATCACCCGGGCGAGTGGCATGACCAGACGGCATGTTTTCTGCAGCAGCAATCGCGCCGACCACATGAATCGGTAATTTCGCTTCACACAGCGCACGGATGGTACCCAAAACTGATGCAGAACCGCACATGTCGAATTTCATTTCGTCCATGCCCGCACCTGGTTTAAGTGAGATACCACCAGTATCAAAAGTCACGCCTTTACCAACAAGCACTACAGGGGCTTCTTCACGATTTGAAAGGTATTCGATGGTAATAATACGGCCTGGACGGTCAGAACCTTTGCTCACAGCAAGGAAAGCACCCATACCGAGATCAGCCATTTGCTGTTCATCGAGTACAGTCACTTTGAGTTGATCTGGGAATTCAGCTGCAAGTGCATGAGCTTGTTCGGCTAAATATTCAGGAAAACAGATATTGCCCGGACGGTTACCTAAGTCACGAGTAAAACTTTGACCTGATTGCACTGCAGAAATTAATTCAAGCTGTGCAGTGGTTAATGGACTTTCAGTAGCGATTAAATGGATCTGCTCCAAAACAAATTCATTTTTTTTAGACTTGAATTCATCAAATGCATAAGCCGCTTGGGTCAGGCTAAGTGCAAATAAATAATGTTGTTCTTGTGGTAGAGCAGAGATATCGACACTGATCTGTTTGAATTTTTTTTGTGACGCTTTAATAATGGTTTGTGCAATTTTTGCAAATTTATTGACCTGTAATTCAGCAACTTTGCCGAGGCCTAAAAGTGCGCTATTGCGACAAGCGGCAATGTTCGCCACCAAAGGCAGGCTTTCATTGAGTGCCGCTTTAAATTGAGTCGCGTCAATTAAATTATCTAAATCATTGATTTGATATGAAGTAGCTGCATTTTTAACGTGCTCAGAATCTACTAATATCAATAAATATTGGCTGGACGCATTCGCTTGGAATGACGTATTAATAGAAAGTTTCATGTGCGGTATTTATGCCTTTTTAAATTTATAAACCATTAAACCATTGAAACATTTATATGAATAGAGTTTCAATGAGCAACAAGGGTATAGGTTTTATATTTTCTACATTCGGGTAAACTAACGCTAGTTTTTATTGGCCCTATTTTTGGAAGAATTAATTTGATTATTCGGCGTTATCTGGTCAAGCAAGTGGTGTCGACATCACTGGTTGTGATTGCCTTATTGACCTTGATCATGATGGGTGGTCGTTTGATCAAGTACTTTGGTGTGGCGGCGCAGGGTCGTTTAGATGCAAGTATTTTATTTAGCATCATTGGCTACCGTTTGCCTGAGTTTTTAACCTTAATTCTTCCGCTCGGTTTCTTTATTGGTCTGATGTTGGTCTTTGGTCGTCTGTATGTCGATCATGAAATGGCTGTGCTCAATGGTAGTGGTGTCAGTCGAAATCAATTGTCACGTTTATTGGTGCCGATGACTGTGGTCTTTATGGCTGTTCAAGCATTTTTGATGCTGTGGGCGTCGCCTTGGGGCATCCGTCAGTTTGAAGCATTAACGACTTCGCAAGCGGTACGAACAGGCTTTGACTTGGTTCGACCAAAAGAGTTTATTTCCTCTGGGCCCTATACCATTTATGCAGGGGACTTGTCAGAAGACCGTAAAAACTTAAAAGATATTTTCTTTTATCAGCGTGCAGAAAAAGAGGGTAAGCCTGATGTCATTATTTTGGCAAAAGAAGCGACCCGCGTCGAAGTGCCCAATGATAATGCCAATGTTGTTGATTTAGTTGAAGGTCGCCGTTACGAAATCTATCCGGGACAACCACGCTATTCTCAAGCTGAATTCCAAAATTATCGTTTACGTTTAGAAAATGATAAAGAAGCAAAATTTGAAAGTACCGAAGTAGAAGCTTTGCCAACCTCGAAGTTATGGGATAACCGTCATGATCCTGTGGTTGCCAGTGAACTTGGTTGGCGAATTTTTGTGCCGTTCGCTATTTTGGTGGCGTTATTGCTTGCCACCGCTTTGTCTGAGGTAAGTCCTCGTCAAGGGCGTTACCTAAAACTGTTCCCAGCCTTACTTATTTTTGCCAGTTTAATCGTGGCTTTAATGGCGATCAAAACGCGGATCAGTAAAGATGAAATGGGCATCTGGGCTTATCCACTGGTCTTAGTGATTTACGGTATTGCAGCAGCATTGTTCTCGCGTAAACAAAAATTAGCGCCCAAAATTAAGAAACAAATTCAGCGAGTGAGGTCTTAAAATGTTGGCACGTCGTATAGTTGCAAAACATGTGACCAAAACTACTGCTTTAGCCATGCTTGGTGCGACCGCGGTATTGGCTGGCTTACAAGTGCTTTTTACTTATTTAGGTGAATTGGGCTCGCTGAAAGAAGGTTATAACGCATGGAATGCTTTGCAGTATGTGTTATGGAGTTCACCGAATTATTTATATGAAATTTTACCGATTTCAGCCTTGATTGGCGCGGTATTGGGTTTAGGGACTCTAGCTTCAAACAGTGAATTGATTGTGATGCGTTCGGTCGGCATCAGCCTTTGGCGGATTGTGGGCTGGGTGATTCGTTCAGCACTCATTTTGGTGGTTTTATCCTTTGCATTAAGCGAATGGGTCATTCCCTATACAAATGAACAAGCCAAAAGCGTCAAAAGTCACCGCACTGCGGCTGAACTGGGCGAAGTCAAAGGCTATTGGTCACGTGAAGGCCAACGCTTTATTTATATTGACTATGCCAATTCACAAGGTCAAATTAAAGATGTTCAGGTTGTTGATTTTGATGAAAAATATCGTTTGCGAGGCACTTTGGATGCGGAGCAAGGGAATTTTGTCAAAAATGGCTCTTGGTCGCTACAAAATTCAACACAAGTCGATCTCTTAGCGACGGGTGATGCCGTGGCGAAGCAAAATGCTGAACAGCCGCTTTCATTGGCGTTGCAACCTAAATATGTGCATATGGTTACCATTGACCCTGAAGACCTATCACCGAGTCAATTGGTGAGCTTTATGAGCTATATGCATGAATATAGCCAAGTCCCGAAAACTTACCAATTGGCGTTTTGGCAAAAGTTTGGTTCGCCCTTTGCTTTAATTGCCTTGGTGGTAATTGCGTGTTCATTTATTTTTGGACCTTTACGTCAACAGTCGATGGGTTTCCGCTTGGTGATTGCCTTATTTGCTGGACTGGGCTTTTACTACTTACAAGATTTCTTGGGTTATGCAAGTTTGGTGTACGCGCCATCGCCTGCATGGTTCGTCTTTATACCAATTATTTTGATGTTTGTAGCGGGTGGCTATCTGCTGCACCGTGCACGTTAAGTACATGCAAGATTGAGTAAAACAATGTTGATGACCTAGATAAACCATGGTTGTCACATAGAGTCTTCACCGAAAATTCGGTAAGATAGTATGATTAATTTATAAACGAAAGAGTGTTCATTATGACGGATGCAACTGCTGGCAAAATCCCACACGTATTGGTAATTATGGATGGTGTGGGTCATCGCGAAGCGGTCGAGGACAATGCCTTTTTAGCAGCAAAACGACCAAACTTGACTGCAATGCAAGAAAAGCATCCGCATGGATTGATTTCAGGCTCTGGCGAAGACGTTGGTTTACCTGATGGTCAAATGGGTAACTCTGAAGTGGGCCACATGAACCTTGGTGCAGGACGTGTGCTGTATCAAGACTTTACTCGTATTACCAAAGATATTCGTACCGGTGCGTTCTTTGAACATGACGTTTTAGTCGATGCGGTTGAAAAAGCCAAAGCTGCAAATCGTGCTGTACATATCATGGGCTTGTTGTCTGAAGGTGGTGTGCATTCACATGAAGATCACATTGTGGCGATGGCTGAATTGGCATTAAAACGCGGTGCAAAAGTGTATCTTCATGCATTCCTTGATGGTCGTGATACGCCGCCAAAAAGCGCACAACCTTCGCTTGAAAAGTTAGATGCGCTGTTTGCTCAGTATCCGGGTCAAGGTCGTATTGCCACCATGATTGGTCGCTACTTTGCAATGGATCGTGACAACCGTTGGGATCGTGTTGAGCAAGCCTATCGTCTTTTAACTGAAGGTGAAGCAGTGCGTACAGCAGCGACTGCTGTTGAAGGTCTAGAGCAGGCTTATGCTGCTGAAGAATCAGATGAATTTGTGAAAGCGACGCGTATTGGTGATTTAGCACCGATCCAAGATGGTGATAGCGTTGTCTTCATGAACTTCCGTGCTGACCGTGCGCGTGAAATTACCAAAGCTTTTGTTGAAAAAGATTTTGCAGGTTTTGAACGTAAAGCGGTTCCCGCTTTATCAAAATTTGTCATGTTGACACGTTACCAAGCAACAATTGATGCACCTGTGGCTTATATGCCAGAAGCGTTGCATAACTCGATTGGTGAATACCTGTCTAATTTGGGTAAAACACAACTGCGTATTGCTGAAACTGAAAAATATGCACACGTGACTTTCTTCTTCAGTGGTGGT
Source organism: Acinetobacter sp. YH12023 (assembly GCF_013420135.1). Classification (NCBI taxonomy): domain Bacteria; kingdom Pseudomonadati; phylum Pseudomonadota; class Gammaproteobacteria; order Moraxellales; family Moraxellaceae; genus Acinetobacter; species Acinetobacter sp. YH12023. Next base: position 138,497 of record NZ_VOYU01000008.1, on the reverse strand, counting down.
CGTGAAGATGAATATCCGGGTGAAAAACGTATTTTGATTCCATCACCAAACGTTGCGACTTATGATTTAAAACCAGAAATGAGTGCTTATGAAGTCACTGATGAGTTGGTTGCCGCAATTAATTCAGGTGAGTACGACTTACTGGTGGTGAACTATGCCAATGGTGATATGGTTGGTCATACTGGTGTGTTTGATGCAGCAGTCAAAGCAGTTGAGGCCGTAGACACGTGCTTAGGCCGTGTATATGAAGCTGTGATGGCAAATAAAGGTCACATGCTCGTGACCGCCGATCATGGTAACGTAGAGCAAATGCAGGATTACCAAAGTGGTCAGGTGCATACTCAACATACCACTGAACTTGTGCCATTTATCTATGTTGGGCCGACCAATGCAACAATTGCAGAAGGTGGTGTTTTGGCTGACGTAGCACCGACAATGTTAACGCTTATGCACATTCCTGTACCAACAGAAATGCAAGGTCGTAACTTGATTACTCTTGAAGCTTAAAATGTAAGGAAGCATGAATGACTAAAGCACACTGGATGTCAGTTGTAAGCCTTACAGCCTTGCTGCTGTGTTCTAGTCATTCGACATGGGGAGCCGACAAAGCAAAGTCGGCTTTCGATGAGTTTGATGGCAGCTATGAACAAAGTTATGCCGAAGTACCTGTCGAATCAATCCAACAATTTGTTCAAATCTATGGCATTGTCAAAGAAAATTATGTCGTTGAAAAAAATGACGATACATTATTCCAACAAGCCACCAAAGGTATGGTCAGTGGTTTAGACCGCTATTCACGATATCTTTCACCTGAAGACTATAAGCAACTTTTGCAATATACCGAAGGGGATATTGCGAGTGTCGATTTCAATTTGCGCTTTGATGCAGGTCTACAGCAATGGGTCATCACCAATTTAAAGCCTGATGCAGATTCTGCAAAGCTAGGTCTGAAAAATGGCGCGGCGGTGTTTAAAATTGATGATCAAGAAGTCAAAAAACTCAATCAAGATCAAGTGCGACACCTGCTTACTGGCAGTATAGGCTCGACGCTGAATCTACAGCTGATAACTGCAAGTCAACCGGTCAATTTGGTCAGAAACACTAAAGTTGAAACAGATATAGAATCTAAATTATTAAATAATCAGGTTTTAGTTTTACACGTTAAAGTTTTTCAACAAGATACAGCCAATGAAATAAAGCGTTTAATTGAAAGTCATGGCTCACGTGTCAAAGCTGTATTGTTTGATTTAAGAAATAACCCCGGGGGGTTGCTGTCCGCAGCAGTGGAGTCTGCCGATTTATTTTTGAATCAGGGCATTATTGTGTCGACTCGAAGTCGATCTGAAGGTGATCAACAGTTTCAGGCTTTACCGAGTTTTGAATTTCAAAATATGAAAGTTGGTATTTTAATCAACAATCGTTCTGCTTCTGCCGCAGAGGTCTTTACCGCAGCATTAAAAGAGCATAAACGTGCATGGGTAGCGGGTGAGAAAAGTTATGGTAAAGGTGTGGTTCAAAAACTATTTCCATTGAGTAATGGTGCGGCTTTACAAATGACTGTGTCGCAATATCTGACACCGAATGGCAAAATGATTGAAGGAATTGGGGTGCAGCCAGACTATAACTATCCGCTGCAACATGATGCACGTGAAGATCACTATGTCGATCATGTTGCAGAGTTATTGCTGAATCAAAAATAAACAGCAATACGCTGGAAAACTTTTACTCTTCGTCTTCGGTATCTAAACCGAATTTTTTCAAACGATAGCGTAATGAACGGAATGACATACCTAATTTTTTGGCGGCAAGGGTTCTGTTCCAGTGAGTCAAATTCAACGCATTCATGAGCACTTCTTTTTCGATATTTTCTAAAAAAAGCTCTAAACCTTCTTCAGGCAGTTTACGAGGAACGACACTTTGTTCATTGCTGTTTGCACCTAGCTGAGCAGATTCATTCATAGCTGGAGATGAATTGAACTGAGCACTCGGCTGTCTTAATGGAGCACTTTGCAGATGTTGAAGGTCAATTTGATCATCATCGCAGAGGGTCATAGCACGTTCGATAATATTGCGGAGTTCACGAACATTACCTGGATAATATTGGCTAAGTAGGAAACTCTTCGCACGTTCAGTCAGAGGCTTAGTAGCAATTTCCCATTCATGGCTAATTTTTTGAATAAAATGTTGTGCCAATAAGAGGATGTCGTCGCCACGTTCACGTAAGGCAGGCAATACTAAATCCATCACATGGATACGGAAGAATAAATCTTGGCGGAATCGACCTTGTTGGACGAGAGCTTCTAAGTCCTGATGACTAGCACTGATCACACGGAAATCAACATCAATTTCACAGTCTGAACCTACGGGGCGAATACGTTTTTCCTGTACCGCACGTAGCAGTTTAACTTGCATGGCTAAAGGTAATTCGGCAATTTCGTCCAGAAATAAGCTACCGCCATGTGCAGATTGAATCAGACCTTGCTTGTCTTGGGTGGCACCACTAAAGCTGCCTTTTTTATGGCCAAAAAGTTCACTTTCCATTAACTCTGTGGGAATTGCCCCACAGTTAATAGCAATAAAGGGCCCTTCATTACGGTTGCTTAAACGGTGAACCAGATTGGCCACGACCTCTTTACCCGTACCAGATTCACCCGTAATAAAAACAGGTGCTTGTGAACGTGCAATTTTCTTTAGAGTTCGACGCAATTGCTGGATTGGAATCGATTCACCAATCAACATTTTATGTTCTAAAGCATCTTGCGAAGTAATGTCTTCGGCCAATGGCTTATTCAGGGCTTTTTGTAGCAGTTGTTCAAGATGTTTTGGATTGATCGGTTTGCTGACAAAATCGAATGCTCCCGCCTTTAATGCGGCAATGGCAATGTCCATGTTGCCATAGGCTGTTAGCACAGCAACGGGCAGGGCAGGACAGTGTTCATTCATCCAATCTAAGAGCTGTAGACCATTACCATCGGGTAAGTTGAGATCGGTTAGGCAGGCATCGTAGCTATAGGTAGACAAGGCTTTTTTAGCTTCGTCGAGGCGATGTGCAACATGCGTTTTAACCCCCATCCTTGATAAAGACATTTGCATCAGCATACATAAGTCTTCTTCGTCATCAACTAACAATACCAGTGGTTGTGAATCCACAGTTTTCCCCTAAAAACAATTAAATAACAGCTTGTAAGCACTCAATCCTAAAGCAAGCTCCCTGTTTTTGTTCTACATAGGAAAGCTGTGCTTGATTCGCTTCACAGAAGCTATGAGCAAGATATAATCCTAAACCAGTTCCAGTAATTTCGGTACTAAAAAATGGTTGAAATAACTGTGCGCGGTTTTGTAAAGCAACCCCATTGCCGAAATCTCGGACATCGATCTGGACTTTTTTCTGATCTATACGCGCCACCACTTCGATATACGACATGTCCGGATTGTTATGGCGAATCGCATTACGAATTAGGTTGATTAAAATTTGTCTGAACTGTGCCTCATCAAAATCGATTAAGGTTTTGGTTTGTACATTGAGTCGAATGTTCTGTTGAATGTCTGCCAGATCTTCGTGCAGGAACAACGGTAAAAATTGTTCTAGATTCAGACGAGTCGGATGGGTTTCCTTATTGCGCACCATATTTAGGGTGTCTTGAATAATTCGGTCAATCCGCACTGCTTGACGTGAAATCATATGATTCAACATGTGCTGTTGTTCGGTATCACTTTGCGGATATAAATCATTGGCATGAACAATCGCCGCTAAGGGATTGCGAATTTCGTGAGCAATACTGGCGGAGAGTTGACCTAAAGCGGCTAATTTTAATTGTTGCACTTGCTGATTGAGTTTTTGTGCATCTTGTAAAATCAGCAAGGTCAACATTTGATGCGGCACAACGAGTTTTTGTACGAGTACCTGAATGTGGTATTGGCTTTGTTGCGATTCAAATTGAAATTTTTCCCCGCTTTTTAAATCTTCAAACTTGAGTAATTCAAATAAGTCGGGCTGCGTGGTATACAGTGGATATTGGTCATGATGATAAGAATTTGGCATACCGAGTAAATGGCAAGCAGCAGGATTACTCAGCACCACATGACAGTTTTCATCCAACACCAAATAGCCCGTATCAATCTGTTCTAAAATATAGCGGTTAATGTTTTGTAGCCGATGGAGCTCTAAAGACTGTGAAAAATTCAGATTTTCCAATAACTGAAAACGTTTCACGGCAATTTGTGCACTGCCATACACCACACAAAATAAAAAAGCCAAAATCGCACTGTTGGTTAAATTTTTGAGTGAGGTAAATTCAAGAATTGAACCTAAAAACAGTTGATACACCACGCAAATCACAGCGATGAGGGTAATGACCAAAGCTTTTTGGGCATCTAATAACAGGGATGCTGCAAAAATCGTAATCACAAACAGCAAACTCAAATGTAAATTAGGTCCATCGATGGCTAAGGTCAGTAAGCTCAGCGAAATGACATCTACAATGAATAACAGTAGTAACTGGTTTGGGATCCGGACTTTGAAACGTCCAAGTGACATGAATTGAATGCTGGTAAACAGCAAATAAATCGTCAATACATATAGGTATAAACGTGGGTATTCATAATCTGAAGTGAATTGAGTGTAGGTCAGTAAAAAGACCAGTAACAGACAGGCACTGATGATAAAGCGATAAGCACTGTACCAAAGACCCAAATGATACTGGTTCAATTCACTATGAATTGAACGCTGTGTCATAAGTAACAGGATGTACGTTGTGTTAAGGTTTGATTAACCCGTAGCGAATCGCCAAGTGAGTTAGTTTGACATCACTATCAATATTCAGTTTTTCAAAAATGCGGTAACGGTAGGTATTCACTGTTTTAACACTAACGAATAATTTATCGGAAATTTCTTGTGCACTAATACAATTGACCACCATCATGGCAACTTGCATTTCACGCTCAGACAGGGCGTCAAAAGGCGATTGTTGTGTATCAGACAAATATGAGCTGGCCAGTTGTTCTGCAATGTCTGCACTGAAATATTTGCCGCCTTGCATCACTTTATTAATCGCACGGACCATTTCAGTAACTGGTGCACCTTTGGTGATATAGCCTTTGGCACCTGCTTTTAACAATAAAGACGGATAGGGTTCTTCAGCAAGTCCACTGACTGCGAGGACTTTTGTATCTGGCGCTGTTTGGAGTAGGCGACGTGTGGTTTCTACCCCCCCGATCCCCGGCATATTGACATCCAATAAAACGACATTTGGATGGTGTTGGCGAACAAGTGTAATCGCATCTTCACCAGATTCGGCTTGTCCAATGACTTGGACATCTGCATGGTCTTCGAGCATACGGCAAATACCAGTACGGACTAATTCATGGTCATCTACCACCAAAACTGTGATCACCTACACTCTCCCTCAGGTCAAAATCTGTTTTTTTTGTTACATAAAGCAAAATAAGCTTGCAATGAAACGACAAAATTAGCAATCCTATTCTTATATGAAATGAAAAACTTCATACACAATGTGTGAGCAAAAAATGTTCGTAGTTGTGACCAATGTACGGCATATTGCTGGTCTTGCGCAAATGTTTAGTATCCTGAGTTGAGTGAGCAATGGTGAAAAAATTAAATAAATCCTTCATGCACGTTTTGGGCATGTCAATTTTATTCAGTATGAGCAGTTTCAGTTCTGCTGAAATTGTGATGAATAGTGCTGCAAATCAGCAGTCAAATATTAGCTGGTCATCTGAAGATGCAAACCAGTTACTCAACGGTGACGTGTCTTATAGCGCTGAAGAGCCATCTCCTCAAGGGTCAACTAAAGTGACTACTTCTGTACGTAGTACAGGCGGTGTGGTACAGACAGCACCATCGAAAACGGTCCGTATTATTGATACCAATCAATACGCAGGACAGCCCTCTGTAAATGCGCGTGCAGCACTGGTTATGGATGGTCAAACTGGTGAAGTGCTATATAGCAAAAATAGCAATACAGCTTTACCGATTGCATCAATTACCAAACTCATGACAGCAGTAGTGATTTCAGATGCCCGATTAAACATGTCTGAAAAGATTACCTTACAACAGTCTGATTTCTCATGTTCAGGTTGTAAAAGCTCAAGTTCAACACTTCGTGCTGGCGACAGTATGAACCGCGCAGAAGCATTGCTGTTTGCTTTAATGAAGTCTGAAAATCCAGCGGCTTCGGCATTAGCACGTACTTATCCAGGTGGTCGTTCTGCATTTATTGCAGCGATGAATGCGAAAGCACGCTCATTAGGGATGAACTCGACTCATTATGTGGAATCGACTGGCTTGCACCCAGGCAATGTCGCTTCGGCACGTGACTTAGGTATTTTGGTGAATACCGCTTCGCAGTATGGTTTGATTCGTCAATTTTCAACCACACCAAGTTATGACTTTAATTTGGGCTACCGCGTATTGAAATCAAACAATACTAATGCTTTAGTGCGTAATGGTGGTTGGAATATTAATATTTCAAAAACTGGATTTATTAATGAAGCAGGGCGCTGTGTTGTGATGCATACCACACTGAATAACCGTCCAGCGGTGGTGGTGTTATTGGGTGCGGATTCTTCAGTTGCACGAACCAATGATGCGACTCGTTTAATGAATTGGGCGAGCCAGTTACCAAAACGTATTTAATAAGATTTCAGATTTTTCATTCTTTCAGTATTTGGATTTACTCAACGTTTAAATGCTGAAGTGAATGCAAGATATAAAAAAGCCCTGCAAGAGCAGGGCTTTTTTATTTAGTCAGTATATGAATTACATATTTGACAGAATTGAATCGCGAACTTGATCCATAGTTGCATCAATCGACAACATCACTGCATCTTGGCATTGCTTGATGGCAGTGTCAGGATCTTTTAAACCGTTACCTGTCACAGTACATACGATCACAGAACCTTCAGCAATTTTACCTGCTTTGATGTCACGAATCGCGCCACCGATAGACGCTGCAGAAGCAGGTTCTACGAATACACCTTCGTACATAGACAGTAGACGCTGTGCTTCTAAGATTTCAGCATCTTGGAGTTCATCGAACCAGCCTTCTGAATCGCGGACTACTGCTTTAGCATGGTTCCAGCTTTGTGGGTTACCGATACGGATTGCAGTTGCTACTGTTTCAGGGTTTTCTACAGGTGCGCCGCGTAGGAATGGTGCCGCGCCAGCAGCTTGGTAACCCACCATTGTTGGTAGACCCGCAGGTTTTGGACCTGTGAATTGATCAGTTTCAGGATCATAAACGACTTGTACAAATTCTTCTTTAGGCTGATTCGCCACAGCTTCGGTATAACCCATCCAGTGTGCTGTGATGTTACCCGCATTACCTACAGGTAGGCAGTGGTAATCTGGCGCACGACCTAATTCGTCAACGATTTCGTAAGCAATGGTTTTTTGACCTTGCAGACGGTATGGGTTGATTGAGTTTACAATCGTAACTGGTGCTTGATCTGCAACTTCTTTTACAAGACGCATACCGTCATCGAAGTTACCGTGAATTTGCATTGTTACCGCGCCATACATCATCGCTTGTGCCATTTTACCCATGGCAATTTTGCCTTCTGGGATGAGCACAAATGCTTTAATGCCTGCACGTGCAGCATAAGCAGCCGCTGCAGCAGATGTATTACCTGTAGATGCACAGATAATTGCTTTAGAGCCTTCTTCAACTGCTTTTGTTACAGCCATGGTCATACCACGGTCTTTAAATGAACCAGTCGGGTTTAAGCCCTCGTACTTCACATAAATTTCAACATTTTTGCCAATAATGCGTGGAATGTTCTCAAGCTTAATCAGTGGCGTATTACCTTCGCCCAAAGAAATTGCGCGAGTAGTTGCAGATACGGGTAAACGGTCGCGATAGCGGTCAACTAAACCAGTATAACGATTGGCATTAGACATGATGATGTTCCAATTGTGTGTAGAGCTTGGCGAGAGGAACTGAAATATTCCCCTCGACCCGATTAATTATCAAGCGATTCTAAACGAATTCGTACAATTTCGCCATGAATGACAGGCAATGCTTGAATTTGTTGAAGGGCTTCATCCATTTTAGATTCTTTGACTGGATCAGTCAGAATCACGATAGGAATAAGGTCTTTTAAGCGCGGCTGTTGCATGATCGCATCGATGCTAATTCCTGCACGGCTTAAAATAGTCGTGACATCAGCAAGAACGCCAGTTTGATCTTCGGCATTAATACGGATGTAATATCCAGTGGTCATTTCTTCACGTGGAAGAATTGGTAAATCGGTCAGTGCTTCAAAAGCAAGCTGTGGAATTGTACCTGCGCCATCTTCGGTATATGAGATGTCACGGACAATATCGACAACGTCGGCAACCACTGCTGATGCTGTCGGACCTGCACCTGCACCTGCGCCATAGTAAAGCGTTGGACCAACGGCATTGGCTTGAACCAACACAGCATTTTTAACGCCATTTACATTGGCAATCAGTTGGTCTTCAGGGATCAGCGTTGGATGCACACGAAGTTCAATACCCGTTGCAGCACGACGTGCAATACCTAAATGTTTAATACGGAAACCGAGGTCTTCTGCATATTTGACATCTTGCGCAGTAACTTTGCTGATGCCTTCAGTGAAGACTTTGTCAAATTGGAGTGGGATACCAAAAGCAATAGAAGCCAGCAATGTTAACTTGTGCGCCGCATCGATCCCTTCGACGTCAAATGTTGGATCTGCTTCGGCATAACCGAGTTCTTGCGCTTCTTTGAGAACGTCTGCAAAGGCACGACCTTTTTCACGCATTTCAGTCAGGATAAAGTTACCAGTACCGTTAATGATACCTGCAAGCCAGTCAATTTTATTGGCTGCCAAACCTTCACGGAGGACTTTAATAATTGGGATACCGCCTGCGACAGCTGCTTCATAAGCAATCTGAACGTGATGATCATCGGCCAATTTAAATAATTCATTACCGTGTTCAGCTAATAACGCCTTGTTGGCGGTCACTACTTGTTTGCCATGAACGATTGCTTCACGAATCACTTCATACGCAGGGTGAATGCCGCCCATAACTTCAACCACAACGTCTACATCGGGTTGACGGACGATATCCAATAAATCAGCACTTTGCTTCACTGAAGCAGGCAGTTCTAAATCAGGACGAGGGCGACGCGTACCCACATGGGTAATTTCAATTTCACGACCGGTGCGACGTTTAATCTCAGCAGCATTTTCTTTTAGTAGTTTAAGGGCACCACCACCCACAGTACCAAGACCGAGGATTGCCAGACGAACTGGTTTCACGTCACACTCCATTTATTTCATCATTGCTTTAAGTGAGTTTAGATCATAGCTAAAAAAACGTTTGGACTCTAGGGTAGAAATCACTTTATTCCTACCCATAAAAAACATTCATTTAGCCTATAAAAATTAGTTATTTAAGCGCACTTTCAAGTTCGGAAGCCGACATGTAAGCACCGATGTGTTTGCCTTCTGCGTTATAGATCGCTGGCGTACCATTCACACCAATATTTAGACCCATTTCATACATGCTGCGCACTGGGTTTTTACATGATGCTGGCTCGATTTGCTCACCGGCAATGGCTTTATCAAATGCGGCACGACGGTCTTTGCTACACCAGATAGTTTCCATCATTGGCATGTGTTGTTCACCACGTGGCCAAGCGATATAACGGACTTCAATGCCACGGGCATTAATATCATCCATTTGTTCATGTAATTTATGGCAATAAGGACAGCTAACATCGGTAAACACATAAACCACGTGTTTGGTTTTACCTTTGGCTTTATAGATCAGTAGGTCTTCAGTTTTTAATTGATCAAATAATTTTTTGTTGGCTTCTGCTTGTAGGGTATCGCCTACATTAAAGAGTTGCTTTTCACCTAAACGAACTACGTCGCCTTGGAAAATGTATTTACCATCAGCTGTAGCATAGACCGCAGGCATGCCTTCAAAGCTTACCCAAAACAAATTAGGAACTTCAGTCGCTTTCACCCCAGTGACTTTGGCATTGATATTGGCTTTTTGCAGATTGGATTGCAAAGTATCAATTAAACGCTGCTGAGCATTACGTTCAGATAAATTCGAAGCTTCACCAGTTGCAGGCGTACTTGCCGTTAATGTCGCATCTTTCTTTTCGTCATTATTTGAATTAGAACAAGCCACTAACGCCATACTGGCAACAAGTGTCGATGCGAGAAAAATTTTTGAACGGGTAAATAACATAAACAACCCTTTTCTTTTAGCTTTATCAAACAGGTGAGTAAGCATAGCAAAAAATATCGGGCACAATAGAACTTCTTGGTCTGATATTTCCTGCCGTTAAGCTCTCGGATGATAGTCTGCATGTAATTTTTGCATACGAATCTGCGCGACATGGGTATAAATTTGCGTGGTAGACAAGTCACTGTGGCCGAGCAGCATCTGCACGACACGTAAGTCGGCACCGTGGTTGAGCAAATGCGTGGCAAAGGCGTGGCGTAAGGTATGTGGTGATAATTCGGCTTGAATGCCTGCAATGAGCGCATAGCGTTTAATCGCGTACCAAAAGTTTTGGCGACTCATCATTCCACCGAGTTGAGTGAGAAATAAAGCATCGGTTGCGCTTTTGTATAAGACGGGACGTGCTTCAGCTAAATACTTCTCGATCCATTCCACCGCCATTTGACCTAAAGGAACTAAGCGTTCTTTATTGCCTTTACCGGTAATTCGTAAATAGCCTTGTTTAAGATTGATCAGTTCTAATCTTAAATTTAATAACTCAGAGACACGTAAACCACAGGCATACAGCACTTCGAGCATGGCACGATCACGTAGACCCAATGCGGTGTTGAGGTCTGGGGCATTAATCAGGGCTTCAACATCTGCTTCAGATAAATCCTTTGGTAGGGCACGACCCAATTTGGGTGTTTTATGGATTGCAACAGGATTGTCACTGCGTATTTTTTGTTCACGCAAGAACTTGAAAAATGAACGCAGTGCAGAAAGTGAGCGGGCGATCGAGCGAGGGCTTTTTCCTTGTTTCGTCAGGCTAAGCAAGACATCTGAAATGTCGTCACTGCTCCAATCAGTCATGACATGCGTATGACACTCACTGCATTGAATTAAATCAGATAAATATGCATTTCGGGTATGTGGACTGACGGTTTGAGCTATTAAATCATCACGATATCCGTGTAAAAAACTGAGTGATTCTGGAATTTGGACTGGGGTAGGAATACGTGGTTTTTTATTTAACATGTGCCGCTCATTTTCGAAATTAAACCAAGAAATCACAATGGTTTAATGCAATGTAATTTAAAAAAATAGTCGTGTCGATGCTAGATTGTTAAATGAGAATTGAAATCGAATCCGATTTGTTAATTATTCTCATTTGTTTGTATAATGTTCAAAATTTTTTAGGGTTAGTTGCGTGCGATTATCTGATTTGAAAGTGAAACAAAGCGCAGTCATTCATAAGGTACATCGTAACCAGAATGGCAACAATGCTCCGGCTGATTTAGTCGCTAGCCGTTTAGAGACTTTGGGTTTTGTTCCCGGAACAAAAGTACAGGTGATTACCAAAGGTATTTTTGGTGGTGACCCGATTTTAATTCAAGTTGGGTTTACTCGCTTCGCACTGCGAAAAGTAGAAGCTGAAAAAGTGGAAATAGCAATGGAAGGGGCATCAGCATGAGTGATGCGTTACGTATTGCCCTCGTTGGTAATCCAAACTGTGGTAAAACTTCATTATTCAATCATTTAACGGGCACACGTCAGAAAGTTGCAAACTATGCTGGGGTAACGGTTGAGCGAAAGGTGGGTCAATTTACTTTGCCATCGGGTAAATCTGTTCGAGTTTTGGATTTGCCGGGGACGTATAGCCTAGAAGCGACGAGTCCTGATGAAGCCATTACGCGTGATGTCGTGCAAGGTAAAATTGCAGAAGAAGGGCATCAAGATGTCTTTTTATGTGTAGTTGATGCGACAAACTTAAAATTGCACCTCGGTTTGGTCATGGAAATGATCGATTTGGGTCGTCCAATTTTACTTGTCCTCAACATGATGGATGAAGCACGTCGTCGTGGCATGCAAATCAATACCCAAAAGCTGTCTCAGCGTTTGGGCGTTCCTGTTGTAGAAACCGTTGCTGTACGTAATGCAGGTATTGAAAACTTAATGGGCGCTTTGGATGCCGAAGGCTTCAGAAAACCAGATGCGTCATTAAGTGATACCAATCTTTCTGGGACTAACCACGAAAAAATTGAACAAATTTTAAAAGACGTGGTGGTGTTTGTTGATCATGAAGATAAACGCTCAGACTTTCTCGATAAAATTTTTCTACATCCAGTCTTTGGTTTAATTACCTTAGCGGTGATGATGTTTATTATCTTCCAAGCGGTGTTTGCGTGGGCTGCGCCGTTTATGGATGGTATTGAAACCTTCTTCGGTTGGTTCGGTGAATTGGTCGGTGAACACATTTCACATCCACTCCTGAACAGCTTGGTGGTTGATGGGATCATTGCGGGTGCAGGCGGTGTAGTGGTGTTCTTGCCGCAGATTTTAATTTTATTCTTCTTTATTTTGGTTTTAGAAGAATCGGGTTATTTACCACGTGCAGCATTCTTACTAGATAAGCTGATGTTTAAAGCAGGTTTGAGTGGACGTGCTTTTATTCCTTTGCTGTCGAGCTTTGCCTGTGCTGTACCGGGCATTATGGCAACTCGGAGTATTCAAGACCCCCGAGATCGTCTGGTAACGATTTTAGTTGCGCCATTGATGACTTGTTCGGCACGTTTACCGGTTTATGCCTTGCTGATCTCAGCATTTATTCCACAGCAAATGGTCTGGGGCGTCTTTAACTTACAAGGCTTGGTGTTATTTGCATTATATGCAGCAGGGATTGTGAGTGCCTTAATTGTGGCAACAGTGCTGAAATTCTTCCAAAAAGATAAATCACAGCATGCCTTATTGATGGAACTTCCAAGCTACCGTTTCCCAGATATTAAGAGTGTTTGGATTGGTTTACTGGACCGTGCCAAGATCTTCTTGAAACGTGTCGGTGGCATCATCTTCGCTTTATCGATTTTGTTATGGTTCTTGTGTACTTTCCCGCAACCGCCAGAAGGCGCAACCTTACCGGATATTGATTATTCATTGGCAGGTATGCTTGGGCATGTGCTACAACCGATTTTTGCACCATTAGGGTTTAACTGGCAGATCTGTATTGCCTTAATTCCAGCGATGGCGGCACGTGAAGTCGTTGTGGCGGCATTGGGTACGGTGTATGCCTTGTCTGCAACAGATGAAGATGCCATGTCTCAAGGTCTGGCAAATTTAATTAGTAGCGATGGGTCATTGGGTTGGTCATTGGCAACCGGTCTATCATTATTGGTATGGTTTATTTATGCGCCACATTGCTTGGCGACACTGGCGACAGTTAAACGTGAAACTGGCTCCTTGAAAACGGTGAGTTTCATGACTATCTATTTATTTGGTTTGGCTTATCTAATGGCATTCATCACGTATCAAATTGCAACACGCTATTTTGGATCGTGAATCTTGAATGGCAAAAGCTGAACAAAGGAGAGAGACATGCTTGAATCAATAATTATTGCGGTATTGGTGATTTGGAGTGCTGTCGTGGTGTTTAAGAAGGTATTTCCAAAAACATCGAACTCAGTCTTCACAACTTTATCTGGGCACTGTGCAAACCGTGGTTGGAACAGTTTAGCCAAATGGTTAAAGCCAAAAATGGCCGCAGGCTGTGCAGGCGGTTGTGGATGTTCAGCTTCGGATAATCCATCTGCAAAAAAAGCTGAAATACAAGCGGTGAAATGGAAATAAGCTCACCGTCAATTGCTTGAAGAAACCGCCCAAGATGGGCGGTTTTTTTACGAGCGGACACAAAAAAACTGCGAGAAAGTGAAAACATAAAAAGCATTCAAAACAGCAAAGTGCTAACATTTTGTCAGATTTAAAAACCGACCAAAAAATGGGGCGAAAATGTTAATACAGCGTGGTGGATTGAAGGTTGTTGCCGGATTAGGGATTTCTGGTGTTTCCGCAGTGAATTTCTTACATAGCCATGGCTACCGCGTTGCAGTCACCGATTCACGAGCAGTTCCACCGGGTCATGATCAAATTCCAAGTGATGTACAAACCAGTTTCGGTCAGTTGGATCAAGATTTATTACTGCAAGCAGAAGAAATTATTATCAGCCCGGGGCTAGATCCAAAATTACCGCAAATTCAGGCGGCCATTGCAGCCAACATTCCTGTGGTTTCAGAAATTCAAATTTTACGTCGTGCGACAGATAAGCCGATTGTCGCAATTACAGGTTCGAATGCGAAAAGTACCGTAACAACTTTATTTGGTCTTATGGCAGCAGATGCAGGCAAAAAAGTGGCAGTGGGTGGTAACTTGGGTCGTCCAGCTTTGGATCTCACCAAAGATGATCCAGAGCTTTATGTTTTAGAGCTTTCAAGTTTTCAATTAGAAACCACGTCGAACTTGGCAGCAGAAGTGGCTGTGGTGTTGAACATGAGTGAAGACCATTTGGACCGTCATGGCGATATGATGGGCTATCACACTGCGAAGCATCGTATTTTCCAAGCGGTGAAAAAAGTGGTGTATAACCGTGATGATTCATTAACACGTCCATTGGTTCCAGATGCTACTCCAATGCAAAGCTTTGGCTTAAATGCACCGGATATGAATCAGTTTGGTATTTTACGCGATACTGATGGCACAATTTGGTTGGCACGTGGTCGTGAGCGTTTACTGAAAAGTGCAGATATGTATATTCAAGGGACCCATAATGTGGCAAACGCCTTGGCATGTTTGGCTTTGGGTGAAGCGATTGGTTTGCCACTAGAGGGTATGTTGGAAACTTTGAAAACCTTTAAAGGTTTAGAGCACCGCTGTGAATTTGTCAAAGAAATGCATGGTGTTCGTTATTATAATGACTCTAAAGGCACCAATATTGGTGCGACTTTAGCTGCGATTGATGGTCTAGGTGCTGCGATTGAAGCCAAAGGCGGTAAAGTGGCGATTATTTTAGGTGGTCAAGGCAAAGGGCAGGACTTTACTGCGCTGCGTGATTCACTTTCAAAATATGCCAAAGTTGCGGTATTGATTGGTGAAGATCGTCCAATTATTGAAAAAGCGGTTGAAGGGACAACCACGCTGATTCATGCTGAAAGTTTGAAACAAGCGGTTGAGCTGTGCCAACAAAATGCGGTAGCCAATGATGTGGTGTTATTGTCTCCAGCGTGCGCAAGTTTTGATATGTTTAAAGGCTACAGTGAGCGTGGACACCAATTTGTTGATTGTGTGAATGCACTCGTTTAAAAGAACGATAAGGAAAGTTGTATGGCTGGGTTAGCTCAGGCGACCATAAATAGAATAAATGAAGTTGTAGAGCGTTGGATTCCTCGGTTACCTGCCGAGGTCAACGTGCGCAATGTTTTAATGTTCTGTGTTTTGGCATTGTTGTGTATTGGTTCGATCATGGTGGCATCTGCATCGATGCCTTATGCAGAACGCATGCATGAAAATGCCTTCCATTACATTTCACGACACGGGATTTCGATTGCCGCTGCCGCCGCCGCCGCCTATATCGCCTATAAAGTGCCGTTAAATGTCTGGTTTAACAACACCTTCTTTTTATGGATTATCACGATTATCTTACTGGCTGCTGTATTGGCTGTCGGGACAGAGGTCAATGGTTCTAAACGTTGGATTCGTATTGCTGGTTTCACCTTACAGGCTTCGGAAGTTGCCAAAGTCATGATGGCGATATTTACCGCGGACTATGTGGTACGGCGTGCCGAAGAAGTCCGTAATAACATCAAGGGCTTGGTGCGTTTGGCAGTGATTATGGCTGCAACTGTCGGTTTGGTCATGGCAGAGCCCGATTTAGGGGCGACGGTGGTGATTGCCTTAACCATGCTAGGGGTATTCTTCCTCGCAGGAGCACCGTTGATTCAGTTCGCAATTGCCTTTGGTGCGATCATCATGGCCTTTGTGTTCTTGATTTTATTTGAACCTTACCGTTTAGAACGTTTGATGTCCTTCTCAAATCCATGGAATGATCCATTAGGCGCAGGCTACCAGTTATCGAATGCATTAATGGCTTTTGGTCGCGGTGAATGGTTTGGTGTCGGCTTGGGTCATAGTATTCAAAAAATGTCGTATTTACCTGAGGCTCATACCGACTTCATGTTGGCGGTTTTGGGCGAAGAATTTGGCTTCTTTGGGATTTTGACCGTATTGACGCTGTCATTTGTGATGTTGGTCTGCTGTATTCGCATTGGTCATCGTGCTTTACGTCATCAATACTTACGTGCAGGCTACTTGGCTTATGGCATTAGTATTATCTTCTTGCTGCAAATTTTGGTGAATGCCGGCATGAACATGGGCATGCTTCCTACCAAAGGTTTGACCTTACCGTTTATTAGTTATGGAGGGTCTTCTTTGATTATCTGTGCGGTTATGGTGAGTCTGATCTTAAAGATCGATGCGACGACCAAAGAAGTGAACCCAAGTAAAGAAGAATCAAGCTTCTAAATTGGTATCTCGTTGCGGATCGGGAGATGCATGGTGCAGTACACTGGCCGGCATCTCCGTTCCACAATGGAGACATTTGACCAAGCTCGCCTTGGCTTTAGATAGTGGAATCAATGGAATAAAAAATAAAGAAAAATAATTACGTTGCTGTTTCAACTCATACTGAGTTCTGCTGCGGCAGACAGGGCAAGTAAATTGGCTCTTTTCAATGACTTTGGTTTTCGGACCAACTCCAAAAATAAAAAACATTAGGCTCTCCAATGGTCGATTGATCACTTTATTAAAGCATAATTCAATTGAATATCGAGTGATTGGCTCAGATAGGGATGTGGGTTTATTGATAGATTTGAGGCAATGCTGTGCCATGGGGAATTTGTTGAATATCCCACTGCGCAATCGCCTGTTGTAGCATAATACGTGGCGTATCCAAGTCGACTGGCGGTTGGTGTAGGGCTTGCAATGCTTGTTGTAATAAAGGTGCCGCTTGGCTTAAATCAAGAGCTTGAGCCATATTCTGTTTTGACAGTTTTTGTCCCTGATCATTCATTGCCAATGGCAAGTGCATGTATTTAAGGCGCGTATAACCCAAAACCTGTCCGAGCCAAATTTGACGTTCGGTATTGTCCAAAAGATCAGCCCCACGTACAACATGGGTCATCCCTTGTAGGTAGTCATCAACCACGACAGCAAGTTGATAATTGATAATGCCATCACGGCGTTTTAAGACGAAGTCGCCCAAATCTTGTTGCAGATTCGAGCAATGCATCCCTTGTAAGCGGTCGGTAAAACAAATGTTCTGTGCATCGACTTTGATTCGAATGGCCTGATCCTGAAGGAGAAGGCCCAGATTGCGACATGTGCCTTGATAGATATGATTCGAACCAAGCATTTTTCGGGTGCATTGACAAGCATAGATCAAGTCTTGGGCATGCAAATGCGCAATGACTTCCTCATAGATTTCTAGGCGGTCTTTTTGGAAAATGATCTCGGCATCTGGTTCGAATTGAAATGCATCAATACAACGTAAGATATGTTCTTCGCTACCGGGAAATATGCGTGGAATGTCGGTATCTTCGATACGAACCAACCATTGCCCCTGATGGGCACGGGCATCGCAGTAGCTTGCGACTGCTGTAATTAAAGAGCCAAAATGCAAAGGGCCGGTTGGCGATGGCGCAAACCGACCCACGTAATGCTCTGCAGCTTTCCCTCCCTTATCTAAAGGGAGGGCTAGAGAGGAATTACTCAACACAGAATTAACCGTTATTTTGCTTCTCTTTGATCTCCGCAAGTGTTTTGCAGTCGATACATAAAGTTGCTGTTGGACGCGCTTCTAGGCGACGTAAGCCAATTTCGATACCACACGTTTCACAGAAGCCGTAGTCATCATTTTTGATCGCTTCAATTGATTGTTCAATTTTACGGATCAGTTTACGTTCACGGTCACGTGTACGAAGTTCAATCGCAAATTCTTCTTCTTGCGTTGCACGGTCGTTCACATCTGGAAGCGCAGTATTTTCGTCTTGCATGGTATTCAAAGTACGGTCTACTTCAGACATTAACTCAGCTTTCCACGCCAATAGGATGTGACGGAAATGCTCAAGTTGCCCTTCAGACATGTATTCTTCATTCTTTTTAGGCTGATAAGGTTCAATACCAAATAAGCTTGCAGTAGAACCACCTTCAGTCGCCTTTGGCTTTGATTTGCGCACGCGTTTGGTAGACTTTTCGTCTACTACATCAGTTTGTTCGTCTAAGACTTGATTTTGGTTGTCATTCGCCATGTAGGGCATTCCTCATCATATGCATATATCTATACGCAAAAAATATGGTGATATGCAAGTTTTTTATCCACCCAACACAGAGTTTCCTTCTGTGGGGGTCGTCATCATATAGACTTTTTCTGCTTATTGATAGTCTTTGATGTTTGGATTCTAACTATCACTTTTCCTTTAGAAGCCATAAAGTAAAGCAAAAAAATCAAATTGAAAAGTTAATAACCTGAAATTTCAACATTAATTTGAGGTTGTTTTAATTTGACCCGAACAACTTCAGTTTTAAATTCACCATTATCATTCAGATAGAGTGCACGATACCCTGGTAAAGCCTCATCTAAGGCAAAATTTTCACTATGCGGTTTGAACTGAACACTGGTCGAAGGCGTCGATAAAAACTGAATATTGCGCCATTGATTAGACGAGTCTTGATGTACGTGTCCGCATAGTACAATTTTGACATTGTCATGGCGTGAAAGCACATCTATGAGATGTTCAGCGTTCTTTAGTTTATGCTGATCTATCCAATGCGATTGCATGGCAAAAGGGTGGTGGTGGCATGCCACAATGATGTGTTGCTGTGGGTGCGCTGTGAGTAACTGATCTAATTGTTCCAACTGCTGTTGTGATACCCAACCATCCACTTTTCCTTTAACCGCACTGTTCAGTAAAATCAGACACCAATTGCCTAATGCGATGCAGTGAGCACGATCTTCCTGTTGATGAAATGGGAAGCAAGACGCTTCGTCATGGTTCCCCGGAATCTGATAAAACGGAAACGGCTGCTGTTGCATATATTCGAGATAACGCGCATAGGTACGCTCTACCGGCACTTGTGCAAGATCGCCAGTATGGACAAGCGTATCGATGTGATGATGGTTCAACTGAATTTGTTGAATCACATCGTGAAAACTCTGCTCTGGATTCATGCGGACAAATTCAAGATCTTCCTGATCCATTAAATGTGTGTCCGAGATCTGGATCAGTGTCCAGTCGTATTGTGGTGTATCCCTTAAAGTCATGTCCTTCCCCTTAGACATTCCTTGTAGTATGTATTTGTTGTTGTAACCATTGCAAGGCCATAATGACAGGTGCGTTTTTTAGCCGACCATTGGTTAATAATTCAGGAATATCAGTATAGTTTAAGATATGCAATTGAATATTTTCTCCTTCATCAGGCATGCCAAAGACTCCGCCATGTTCAGGAAGTTCAGCTTCAGCACTATAAAGGTGGAATAATTCCGCACAGGCACCCGCAGAGGGATAAAAACTAAATAAATGCTGTAGTGCATCTAATTCACAACCTGATTCTTCCAAACTTTCACGGCGGATGCAGCTTTCAGCAGATTCATCACCATCGAGCACGCCGGCAATAATCTCTAGTTGCCATGGCGAAGTTTCATCATCAATCGCCCCAATGCGGAATTGTTCAATTAAGGCAAATTTTTGTTGTTGATGACTATAGATCAGCACACCTGCTGCTTCAGGACGATGAATCAATTCACGCTGAATGGTTGGAATCATGCTGTCTTGATGGAATAAGCGGTGTCGAAGCTGAACTTTTTCAACTTGAATAAAGCCTTTATAAAGATGTTCACGCCCTTCAATGCTGTAATCTTTTTTGTTATATGTGGCCTGTTTAATAATATTCATAAGCGCTAATTAGGATGAAATCTTCCATTTCATCCTAACCGAGATTTTGTTGAATACAAAAGATTTTTTTTAAGCTTTACACTTTGTGGTACAACTTTTGACCATGTTCATGATAGGCCGCTTTCATGCTTTGTAAACCTGTCTCAATTTCAGGATTAGATTCTGAAGAAAGCTGCATATCTTGCTGATTTTTTGCATAATCTCTCACATTTTGTGTGATTTTCATCGAGCAAAATTTAGGTCCACACATTGAACAAAAATGGGCCGATTTATGTGCTTCTTTCGGCATCGTTTCATCATGCATGCTGCGTGCTGTATCAGGGTCTAAGCTCAGATTAAATTGGTCTTCCCAGCGGAATTCAAAGCGTGCTTTGGATAATGCATTATCACGAGCCTGCGCACCAGGATGACCTTTGGCAAGGTCTGCGGCATGGGCTGCAATTTTGTAGGTGATAATGCCATCTTTGACGTCTTTTTTATCTGGTAGACCAAGGTGCTCTTTCGGGGTCACATAACACAGCATCGCGGTGCCGTACCAACCAATCATTGCTGCACCTATCGCAGAGGTAATGTGGTCATAGCCCGGGGCAATATCGGTTGTGAGTGGTCCAAGGGTATAGAAAGGCGCTTCTTTGCAAACCTCGAGTTGTAGATCCATATTTTCTTTGATCATGTGCATTGGTACATGGCCTGGGCCTTCAATCATGACTTGTACATCATGCTCCCATGCCCGGTGAGTCAATTCACCTAAGGTGCGTAATTCACTAAATTGGGCTTCATCGTTGGCATCTTGAATACATCCCGGACGTAAACCATCACCTAAACTGAATGACACATCATAGGCTTTCATGATTTCGCAGATTTCATCAAAATGCGTATACAGGAAGTTTTCTTCATGATGCGCTAAGCACCACTGCGCCATGATGGATCCGCCACGTGACACAATACCAGTTAAACGGTTGGCGGTGAGTGGAACATAACGAAGCAACACGCCTGCGTGAATCGTAAAGTAATCGACACCTTGCTCGGCTTGTTCAATCAGTGTGTCTTTGAAAATTTCCCAGGTTAAGTCCTCTGCGACACCATCAACTTTTTCTAAAGCTTGGTAAATCGGCACTGTGCCAATCGGTACAGGGGAGTTGCGAATAATCCATTCGCGGGTTTCATGGATATTTTTACCTGTCGATAAATCCATGATGGTGTCAGCACCCCAACGAGTTGCCCAAGTCATTTTTGCCACTTCTTCATCGATGCTTGAACCAAGTGCTGAGTTACCAATGTTGGCATTGATTTTCACCAAGAAGTTACGACCAATAATCATCGGTTCACATTCAGGGTGGTTAATGTTGGCAGGGATAATGGCACGACCTTCAGCCACTTCTTGACGTACAAATTCTGGGGTGATTTCAGTTAAATTGCGTGCGCCAAAATTTTGACCGGCATGTTGGCGCATATCAACACCTTCACGCTGGCGCTGATTTTCACGAATCGCAATGTATTCCATTTCAGGAGTGATGATGCCTTGTTTGGCATAGTGCATTTGAGAGACATTGTGTCCACGACGAGCGCGACGCGGTTTTGAAATATGCGCAAAACGAATCTCTGCAGTGCGGATGTCTCGAAGACGCTCTTGTCCAAATTTTGAAGTTAAGGTATCGAGTATTTCCGTATCATTTCGAGACTCAATCCAAGATTCACGGACATTAGGTAGACCTTGATTCAGGTCAATTTGAATATTGGGGTCGGTATAAGCACCAGAGGTGTCATAGACCATAATCGGTAGATTTTTTTCTCCACCCAGACCTGTAGGCGTATCTGTAAGACTGATTTCACGCATTGGTACGCGAATATCTGGACGTGAGCCTTGGATATAGACTTTTTTTGACGCGGGGAGAATACGAGTGAGATCTTTAGCATCTTGTTCATGCTGAGCAGCGCGATCTGAAGCGGTGAGATTCGTTAATTGGTTCATTGCAATGATCCTTATGAATGACATCAACGAATCAAGCACGACCAAAAACGTGGCAGTTTATCTGATGGATTCACCTGAAAATAAAGGCGTAAAACCAAGAGATAAGAAGGGCTTAAGTTTTTAGATGGCTTGATTCCTACGCAGGTATTAACCTGATCAGGTTCAACGGTACTCATCCTTAAATTTAGCGAACTAAATTTAGATGATCTCAGCAGGAAATTACCTGCGCTCCGTCAAGCTTTGTGCGGATATTAGCATGAAGGCTGTTTTAAAACAGTGTTATTTTTCATCGATTTTGCAGTGCAGAATTTTGGG
The DNA here is from genome assembly GCF_013420135.1 of Acinetobacter sp. YH12023. Taxonomy (NCBI): domain Bacteria; kingdom Pseudomonadati; phylum Pseudomonadota; class Gammaproteobacteria; order Moraxellales; family Moraxellaceae; genus Acinetobacter; species Acinetobacter sp. YH12023. The sequence goes on along the minus strand of NZ_VOYU01000008.1, from coordinate 116,230 downwards.
CAGGCTCGTGTGCAATTGAGCTAGAGTTAGCTAAAAGGACTATTTATTCACACAAATAGCATCACTAAAACAGTCTTTCTTATAATGCGGATCAGGATTACGGACACCAATTAAATTCAACAACTGAGCTTCAGAACGTTGATTAGATGCAGCAGTATTTTGATCTAATAATTTTAAAAATAAACGCGCCTGATCTGCCAATTTGGAGTTTTTTAATTGAGCCAAGCGTTCAATTTCTTCTAAAGAACTGGCTTGAATACTGAGGCGGTCTGAAAAATCATTAGAAACGGGACTATGTGCCGAACCAATAAATAACAACTGGCTATATTGATATAGCAATTGTTGTGCATCTTTTTTGTAGGGGCTATCTGGATATTGTTTCAGATAGTCTTCCCAAAAAATAGCACGTGTTGCAATCTCTTGCGGCTCAATGGCTAAACTTTGTTGCAGCAAGGCGGGTTGTGCATTTTGTTCAGCCAGTTTTTCAATAAAGACCTGCTCAGGTTCTTCCATATAAGGCGCAAAAATTTTGGCTAAATATTCAGGACTTCGGCGATAGCGTAATTGTCCTTCACCTGCATCGAACAATTCTACATAGGCTTGGCCTTTATGTTTCAGTAAGTATTGATCTCGGGCAGTGAGCTGCTCATAATGATTTTGTTGAATTGTGGGATGCTGAGCCATATCAAAGGCAAATTGTTCGAACGCCATTTGCTGTTGAGCTGTACGTTCAACATGTAAAAAGTTGCGATACATTTGATTGGACAAACGCAGTAATTTTTTTTGTTCGTCCGCTTTTAACAGCGGTAAGCAGACTTTGAGATCTTGGTTGATTTGTTCTAAAGCGAAAGTTGTTCGTTGATCGTCTATGTCCAGCATGTTTTTTTCAAGTTTTTTGCACAGCAAAGACAAATCGACTGCTTCTTTTTGAACAGTCTTATTGTTGGGAAACTCTGGTGCAGGTTGAGGTTCAGGCTGTTGTTGGCATCCATTCAACATACTGAAACATAAAAACATTGCACTAAACTTTGCAGGCAGCTGAAAAAATTTTGACACAGGAACTCGATGCGCTATAGAAGTGGTATTGTCCGATGGAATGTCGACTATTTTATAGATGAAACACGTGCAATATGTGTACTATTGTACAGTTCTTTGTTATAGCGTTGTGAGTAGTGTCCGAAAACGACTGAAATTATCCGGTTTTGTCGCATTTGATATAAAAAATTAATAAAAATCATACGGAAATTTGCAAGGATATGATTAGTATCTGCTTAGTTTTAGGCTTGAATATTCAATCTCGGGTATTTGAATATTAGGAATTTACAAAAAAAATGAACAAAAAAGTTGTGGTGGGTCTTTGTTTGCTTTTCACGAGTCAATGGGCGTGTGCGCTAGATCTTGTGCAAGCTTATGAACGTGCAAAACAAGAAGACCCCAATTGGCAAGCCAATAAACTACAATATGAAGCGGATAAATTGAATTTGGGGATTGCCAATGGGAACTTACTCCCGACGGTAACAATCTCTGGAAATGTGACCCGAAAAAATCAAAATTCCAACCAAAGCGGCGCTCAAGCCGGGCTGATCATGCCAGACAGCACCACAACAAGACAAATTGCGCTCACTGCCCGTCAGCCCATTTTTCGTTGGGATGCATGGGAAGGGCTGAAGCAAGTCAAGACCTCGATTAATTTAAGTGAAATTAATCTGCGGATTCAAAAACAAGATCATATTTTAAATGTCTCTGAAGCTTATTTTAATGTCCTACGCCAACAGGCATTAACGGTTGCCAACTTACAAGAAGAACAGGCGCTATCTGAACAGCTGCGCATGATGAATGCTAAATTAAAAGAAGGCTTGGTGGCAAAAAGTGATGTCAGCGAAGCCAATGCTCAATATCAAAATGCTCGGGCCAACCGCATGGCAACCAATGTTCAATTGGTTTTGGCGCAGGAACAATTACAACAGTTGATTGGGCCATATCGAGAAAATTTGGCGGTGTTACGTGAAGATTTTCAGTTTGAAAAACCGATTCCAAACAATGTACAAGCGTGGGAAGAACTGGCTCAGGAGCAGAACCTAGGCATTTTACAAGCGCGTATGCAACAACGTTATGCGGAAGATGGCAAACGCGTCGAAAAAGCTGCTTTATATCCTCAGATTGAAGCGGTAGGGACCTATGGGTATAACAAGCAAAGTCCACAATCCATCATGTCGCAAGATGGTCAATTTGATCAGGTGGGGATTGAAATGAACTGGAATGTGTTTAATGGTGGACGGACACAGAAATCCATTAAGCAAGCGGCGATCAATGTTGAGAAAAGCCAAGCACAGGTGGATGCAGCAATTCGAAAAGCACAAACCGATGTAAAAAAATCTTATATGCAAGTCGAAATGGATCAAAGTAAATTACAGGCACGTAAAGCCGCGATGGATTCTTCCGCGCAAGTGTCTTTGGCGTCACAAGCTCAGTACCAAGAAGGTCTGAAAACTATAGTTGATGTGCTACTGGCACAGCGTAATGCCTTCTCAGCCCGTCAAGATTATTTAAATTCCAAGTACGATTATTTAATTCATGTTCTACAACTTAAAGCCTCCGTTGGGAAATTAACGGAAGCTGATTTAGTGGAAATGAATGCATGGTTGGTCGATCAGAAAAATCAGCCATCGATCCTACTAAAGAAATAGGCCATGGTCATAAAAGTTTCACAATCAATATGCTTTAATATGGCACTAAAATCTGCCGATTCACGTTGTAGTGGAGACTCGCTTTGCCTAATAATCCTGTTTTAAACCATCACATTTCTTCGCAATTCAATGAAGAGTTGCAGGATGTGCATACCAAATTTATGACCATGGGTGGTTTGGTGGAGCAGCAGGTTGCAAATGCCATTCATGCCTTATTGGATACGGATGCAACGATGGCGATCGATGTTCAATTTCAAGACAATACGGTGAACCGTATGGAAACTGAAATTGATGAAGCGCTTACCCTAATTTTGGCGCGTCGTCATCCTGCTGCGATTGATCTACGCATGGTGATTGCGATGTCGAAAGCCAACACCGATTTAGAACGGATTGGTGATGAAGCGGCAAAAATTGCCCGTATTGCACAAAGCTTGTGTGAAGAGGGTGGTTCACCGCGGGGTTATATGGAAACACGTCATATTGGCAACCAAGTCCGCGTTATGATTCATGATGCGCTTGATGCCTTTGCACGTTTGGATGTAGATCAGGCTTTACGTGTCCTTTTGGCCGATGCTGATATTGACCGCGAGTACCAATCGGCAACCCGTACCCTCATGACGTATATGATAGAAGATCCACGGCACATTACTCGGGTCATGAATGTACTTTGGGTGCTGCGTTCACTTGAACGTATTGGTGACCATGCTCGAAATATCTCTGAACAAGTGATTTATATGGTGAAAGGTCTAGATGTCCGTCACACCAGTGTTGAAGAAATTGAGCAAAAAGTTCAGCGTTAATTGAATAAAACAAATATGAACGAAGCCCATCAAACGATGGGCTTTTTTCGGTCTAAAATTAACTATGTGTTTCTTCGTCTTCCTCAAAAGTACGGGCAATTTTGTCAATATTTAAACTTTTCGCCATCGCATCGAAGATTTGCTTATAAGCACCTTCTTGATGGTACAAATCATGATGCTCCCCGTGTTCTACGATTTGTCCGTCTTTCATCACATAGGTGTAATCGGCATCGATAATTTGCGACAAACTATGTGAAATCATGATGACGGTACGCCCTTGCTTAATTTGATCCAGACTATTTTTAATTTGTTCAGCAGCGATCGCATCTAAACTAGCCGTCGGTTCGTCCAAGAAAATAATCGGCGGATTTTTTAGAAACATGCGTGCCAAGGCAATGCGCTGTTGCTGTCCACCTGAGAGCAGTAAAGCATCGGCTTCATAGGCATGCGGAAGTTTTAAGATCTGATCATGGATCGAGGCTTTCCGTGCTGCATCAAAGACTTCTTGCTCTGTAGCTGTACTTTTGCCATAGCGAATATTTTCAAAAATTGAACCTGGGAAAATATGATTTTTTTGCAATACCAAACCAATATTTTCACGTAAATACTGTGTATCAATCTGTTCTAAATCGATGCCATCGAGTTTGATATTGCCCGCTTGAGGATGATAAAACTTATCCAGTAAGCTAATTAATGTCGATTTTCCAGCCCCAGATAAACCAACCAAGGCGGTGATTTTGTTCGGTTGGATGGTCATGTTGATGCGGTGCAATGCCTGAAAACCATTGGGATAGCTAAAGTCGACATTGCTTAATTCAAACTGACCTTGAATCGGAGGCTGGGCAGTGCCACTGGTTTCAATTTCATGATCCGCTTCTAAGATGTTAAAGAAGCTTTCCGAATAAATCATCGCAGAGTTAATTTCATCATAGATACGATGTAGCGAGCGAATCGGGGCAGAGACATTATTAAATAACAACACGTGATACATAATCATCCCGATACTCATTTGCCCATCCAAAACAAAATAGGCTGTCAGAATGATGATCAGTACCACACCGACCTGTTCAATAAAGGTTTTGAGTCCGTCAAAGATATAACTGGTTTGCCGTGTCTGCATCTGGTTTTCAGTCAGCGACTTTTGCAGATTTAATTGTTTTTTCGATTCGACGGCTTCTTTGTTAAAAGATTTAATGACCGTTATCGAATTGATAATACTCAGAATACCCTGATTTTTCTTTTCAAAATTATCGCGTAGGGCACGGCGTTTGCCTGCCAGTTTTTGTGATTGTTTGAAAGTTAGCCAAAAATAAATCGGCACAATAATTGTGGCCACCACGCCAACCCAAACATTGGCATAATACATTAAGCCCAGTGCAATAATAGCACTGGTAAATAGCGGTAAAATATCAATAAAAAAGATTTGAACCAGTCGTGTGAGCGAGCTAACCCCCCGATCAATTCGAGTTTGGAGTTTGCCTGCTTGGTTGTCTTGTTGATCGAAGAATGCCAATCGATAGGTGATAAATTTTTCAATAATGCCTTGGGACAAATCCTGAGAAATTAAAATACGTAACTTTTCACCAAACGATTTTTGTCCAAATTGCACGATGGCATTGATGACTTCTTTTCCCAATAAGACTACGGTGATGGTGATTAATATATGCCAACCATTGGCTAGACCGAGGCCTTGTTGTAAAAGCTGATTGATGCTGTCTACGGCATATTTGAGTGTCAGGGCATTCACCTGTGCCGTGAGTGAGCCAATTAAGGTCAAGATCAGCGTCACGACCACCAGCCAGCGGTATGGCTGTACAAATGGACGTAATTTTTGGAAAAGCTGCCACAGGTTCATAAGCAATTATTTTTATTGTGAATATGAGCTTTAGTCTAAGACTGAAAATTCTATGCGACAAGTAATGACAATGTTTTGATTTGTGACGAGAGTTTTTCGGCTAAGATATTTTTTAAATGTGCTCACGACATCAGCATTACGCTGCTGTGCCAAACAGTGTTGAGTTGAACCGATGAATTTTGAATTATTTACGCCTGAACCGCATGCAAATCTGTTGCCCTATGATGGTGAAGTTGAAGATTATGGATTGATCTTCAATGCTGAAGACAGTGAAAAATATTTACACTATTTCCTCACGCAGTTGGCTTGGCAGCATGATGAAGTCATTTTGCATGGACAGTATTTTCAAACGGACCGAAAAGTGGTTTGGTATGGAGATGCTCATTATGAGTATCACTATTCAGGCATGCAAAAGCAGGCATTGATCTGGAATCCAGCTTTACTGCGCTTAAAGCAACATATTGAGCAACGGGTGGGTCAGACGTTTAATTCCTGTTTGGCCAATTTATACGAAAATGGTACGCAAGCGGTGGGGTGGCATAGTGATGATGAGCCATCTTTGCTTTCACCCACACAGCAGGTAGTGATTGCATCCTTAAGTTTTGGGGCAAGCCGAAAGTTTTGCTTTAAACATAAAAGCACTCAAGAGAAAGTACAGCTTTTATTGCAAAGTGGACAGTTGATTGTGATGCGTGGGAAAACCCAACGGTATTGGAAACATGCCCTAATGAAGTCGATGAAAGTGACCGAGCCGAGGGTGAATTTAACCTTTCGTTATTTCTATGATCAACAGCCGTAAAAAAAGCCCATATCTAGATGAGCTTTTTTCTTTCTCTGAGGAAGAGTATAGCGACAATCAACTGAAATCATGGAACACATGGTTGAGATGACTGCTAAAGAACAATAATCATATTATGATAATTTATCTAATATTTATAATTAATAAATTCAATTAATAATATAAATTTATCAGATTAATTAAATATCATCTTTACAACATCGCATCAGTTGTGCGCAAACTGATCAGATTTAAATGGCGTCAGATTCTTCCATCATACTGCTGTATTTTTTCTCAATACGCGCTGTACAGTCTTGCATCATTTCTACGACTTTTTGAAAATTCATAAATTCAAAACGATTTTTAGACGCCAATAGGGTCAAAGCAAGCGGGGGTTCTTTACTGGAAAATTTAATCGGAATCGATAAGCTCGACATATTCGGGTCAACTTCACCATTGGAAAAATAGTAACCCTGCTTTTTAATCTTTTTCATTTGCTGCATAAATTCTTCTTCATTATGCGCAAAACCAACTTGTGATAACTCGTCCGCAAAACGGTGGTAATAATCTAAAATCCGTTGCTTAGGTAACTGCGACAAAATCACTTTAGACGATGAGCCTTTGTACATCGGACGCGGGCTACCTCGACCATAAGCCAAGGCTGCATAGTCTTTATAAAGTTCATGATGTACATCAATACATGAGTCGATATTCAGATGCGTCAATAAGCAACAAGACTCTGTGCGTTCCACAATTTCTTTCATGAAGGGAATGCTAATTTGCACCAATGGATCGGTGGTGCGAGAAATAAAATCAAGCACAGCAATTTTTGAACCCAGTGTGTAATCGCCAGAAGTCCCACTGAGGCGCTGCAATAATTCAGCAGAAACCAGTTCTTTTAAATAGCGATAGCTCGTTGGTTTAGATAAGCCTAATTCTTCACTAATAATGTCGACATTGATGATGGGACGAGCAACTGAAAATAAGTCGAGTACGGTGAGAATTTTACCAAAACTGGAAAGCGCCATAAGAACCTGCTTGGTCACAATAAAAATGAATCGTTAAGTTACTATATAACAAATTGCTCGGCCTGATGTTGCGCTTTTCTACATTGAAAATGAAACAAATCTGAAATATCACAGGGTTTCTTGGGTTATTCTGATAAAAGCATAATAAAAAATTGAAATATGCATTTAAAATATAGGTCAATTATCAAAATAAGATATTAATATTGACTTTAATTTGTTTTTTTAGCAAAATTATTGTGAAAATATCCTATATTGAATAAATATTGCCCATTCTTTCGATGCGCAGGCAATGTTGCACACTACTTTTTGTATTCAAATGGTTTGAAACACGATTTGAATCGCTTCTTTACTTATTGAAATTTCTAGTCATTCCTGTGCCGTGATACAGGTTGTGCTGTCGAATGTTTAAGCATTCGATACGAGGCCGTTTTCACTAAAAAGAAGCAAACCGACGAGATCAATCATGTTGCTGACGAAACAAATACTCGCTTTTCGGCCCAATAAAATGGACTGGATTTTTGCGACCAAAACGTTCATCGCGGGCATGTTGGCATTGTATGTGGCCTTTGTACTGAATTTGGCTTATCCGATTTGGGCAATTGGCACCGTTTTCGTGATCGCGAATCCATATTCAGGGATGACGTCTTCAAAAAGTTTGTATCGTGTATTAGGAACGTTCTTAGGGGCGGCCGTGTCGGTGGTGGCACTGCCACATCTTATTCATATGCCAGTACTGTTTACAGTTTTTTTGGCGGTTTGGGTTGGGTTTTGTTTGTATTTGTCACTGCTAGACCGTACGCCTCGTAGTTATGTTTCCATGTTGGCGGGTTATACCACGGTCATTATCTGTTTTAACGTCGTGTATTTTATTGATACCGCTTCGATCTTCGATATGGCCTTGGGGCGTTTTCTGGAAATTACGGTGGGTGTGGTCTGTAGTGCCATCGTGACCACGACGTTATTTCCAATGCATATTGGTCCTGCGGTTGAAACACGCGTGAGCAAAACCTTTGCCGATACCAAAGAAATATTTGATCAGATTTTATTAGAGCCTGCCGAACTAGAAAATTATTCAAAAAATCTCGGCAATATTGCACGAGATATCGCGGATATACATGTCATGGCGGTGCATTTGTCATATGAAAAATCCACCTTAAAAGGCATGACACGTCCGTTGCAGGAAATCTTGCATCAGTTGAGTTTGTTGGTCAGTAACTTGGTGGCCATGTCTGAACGGATGAAACAATTAGACGCTCTGGACACACATTATCGGACGGCACTCAAGCAAGCCCATGAACATATTGCCGCGTTTTTATTAGATCAACATCAGATTGAGGAAAGTAAACTTAATCAATTGCCTGAACAGTTTGAGCAAGATTTTCAACAGATTCAGGCACAGGCATTGCCATCACAACAGGTGATTTTGGGCAGTCTAAAAATGGATATTCGCCATTTTATTCAGAATATTCGTGCGATTCGTCTGCTTTGGCAGCGGGTACAACAAGGCGACTCCACTTTACCAGCTACACTGACTGCCTTGGGCAATAGTCATTATCCGACTTTGCACCGAGATGCGGGGGTTGCCATTCGTGGCGGGGTGTCTGCATGTTTGATTATTTTAATTTCTACGGGTTTTTGGATTGTTAGTGGTTGGAAAGCTGGATTTATGATGGCTGAAATGGCTGCGATCAGTGCTTGTATTTTAACTGCAATGGATAATCCTGTTCCTGCATTGAAAATGTTTATTCGCGCCAATATGTATGCGGCGTTCATGGTGTTCATCTACGCCTATGGCATTTTCCCGCATGTGACCGCCTTTTGGCAGTTGATCGTGGTGTTAGCACCATTTGTGATGTTCTGTCTGATGCTATTTTTACATCCGCCTTTGATTGGGATCAGCTTGCCGCTTTTGATGGGCACCATCATGGGACTGAATTTTCAAAACCGCTTTAGCCTCGATCAGGTGTTTTTCTTTGATGCATCGATTGGGACGGTTTTGGGACCCATTATTTCGGTGTTTATTATTCATTTAGTGCGTGCGATGTCACCAGATATGACGGCCCAACGCATACTTTCACAGCATTACAAGGCACTGCGTCAGGCTTTATATCTGCCGTACGGCTTACCGTTTCGGGTGCATTTACGCAGTATGTTGGACCGAATCGGCATCCTAAATAGCAAAATGGTGCAATCAGGGAACTTGAAACAACAGATCGAGTGGGCTTTGGTGGAAGCCAGTGCGGTGATTGATTTGACCCGCTTGCAAGAACTCATGAATAAACTCGATCCGAATGATGCACTAGTCAGCGAACTCGAAGAGTTACAACAAGATTTAGATGACTATTTTCGGGCCATGGAACAAGGGCAAAAGAATGTCTTTATGAGCTTGAAACAGCAAATTGTAGAGCGAGTTCAACGATTGAATCAGGCCGTTCAGGGTGTGGAAAACGACGATGTTATGCATCGAATTCTGTATTCACTGAACAATATTCAAAGCAGTTTGTGTCATGTCCTAACACAGCAGACTCCAAATCATTTACAGGTCGAGGCACAACATGGGTGAGCTAAATGTATATGGCATTTATGTGCCCATTCTATTGATTCAAGCGGTATTGGCCTATCTGTTATTGCGGGTCATCATGCGTTTGCTTGACCGATGGATGGCGCAAGATTGGGTGCCGATGCCCAATATTTTTTATTTGGGTGTATTTGTGATGTTGCTTTGGCTGGTGCATGAAATCTTTATTTTCTGCCAGTTCTAAGCCCTTAAAAAAATGAAATGATTGAGGTAATCGTATGACCAATTTGAATGTCCGAAAATATATTCGGCCTGTATTGTTGATAATCGTGCTATGTGGCGCATTACTTGCGCTAAAACATATTTGGGACTATTACAATTCGGAACCTTGGACGCGTGATGGGCGGGTACGTGGTGATGTAATTCAAGTGTCATCGGATGTTTCTGGTTTGGTCACAGACGTTTTGGTTCAAGACAACCAACAAGTGAAAAAAGGCCAAGTGTTATTTCGTATAGATGTGGCACGTCAAGCGTTGGATGTTGAGCAAGCCAAATCTGACTTGGCGAAAGCCAAAGCAGGACTGGCAGGGGCTGAAGCACAGCTTGCTGAAGCCAAAGCCAATCTAGTGAAGTCACAAGCCAATATCAATCTTGCAGATAAAAATGCAAATCGTTATGCAAGTTTGATGGACGGTGCGATTTCAAAACAAGAACAAGATCAAATGTTTGCAGTGCGTGATCAATCACATGCAGAGCATGAGCAAACTCAGGCAGCGATTGAACAAGCCAAAGCCAGTGTGGTGCAGCAAAAAGCCCTAATTGAAGCAGCGAATAGCAGTTTGCATTTGGCTGAGTTGAATTTAAAACGTTCGGAAGTGGTTGCACCAACAGATGGAACTTTGTCTAACTTTGAACTCAAAGCAGGGAATTACGTCAAAGTAGGACAAGCCGTGGCGGCTTTAATTGACCGTCAACAATTGTATGTTGTGGGATATTTTGAAGAAACCAAACTGGATAAAATCTATGTTGGCGCACCTGCAACAATCCAACTGATGGGAAGTTCTGAAGTTTATAAAGGCCATGTACAAGGCGTTGCAACAGGGATTGAAGACCGTGAACGTACCTCGACTGATGGCTTACTTGCCAATGTTAATCCAACCTTTAGTTGGGTCCGTTTGGCACAGCGTGTACCAGTGAAAATTGTACTGGATGAAGTACCGCATGATCAGTTGGCTTTTGTCGCGGGTCGAACCACCACGATTCATATTGTGGATAAAAACTAAGTTATCCCCAATCATTTCATTTGCGCAGCATTGAGTGATCAATCTTGCGCATAAAAAAACATCCTTTTTCGGATGCTTTTTTATGTGCCTGTTTGTTGAAAGCGCTTAGGGTTTTAGTCCCACTGGGTTTCGATACCAACTTTCAATAAACAATGCTGCAGCAAGGCTGTCGGCAGAAAGATGCTTCGCACGGCCTTGGGATTGATAGTGATCTAATTCATCACGCGCTTCACGTGTCGTTAAGCGTTCATCGACCATCAAGGTTTCAATATTGGTTTGGTGGCGAAGACGTCGTGCAAATTTACGCGCACGTGTGGAGAGTTCAGATTCGCTATCATCCATATTGAGCGGTAGACCCACGATGAACAAATCCGGCTGATACTGTTTCACAATCTTGAGTAGATTATCCCAATTGGGAATGCCATCTTTCATGGGAAAGAGTGGCAGGGGATTTGCACTTTCAATCAATGCTTGTCCCACAGCCATTCCTGTTTTTTGTGTGCCAAAGTCAAAGGCCATAATCATTTGATATTGTGATAAATCAGGCATGTCCAATCTCAGATGATAACCACGTGCGGTCTACGCCCATTTTTTTATAGGCAGCGTCCCAACGGTCGTCATAAGGTAAGTTAAATATTAAATCCATGTCTGAGTCACAAATGAGCCAATCACCCCGAGCAATTTCTTCTTCTAATTGGCTTTTACCCCAACTGGCATAGCCTAGAGCCACCTGATAACGACCCACACCTTCATTGTGTGCAATCGCATCTAAAATATCTTTAGACGTGGTAATGCAGACATTTTCACCTACAGCAATAGACGAATGCCATGTCGGTTGACCGGTATGAAGAACAAAACCTGCCTCTGGGCGCAAAGGACCACCTTGCAACACTTCATGAGGATGCACATTATCTGCCTCAATTTCCAAATCATTCAATAGTTCTTTGATCTGCAAGCCCGAAGGACGATTAATAATGATGCCTTGAGCGCCATCTTCATCATGTCGCGCTAAATAAATCACCGTATTGGCAAAGAATTCATCGTTCATTTCGGGTGGAGCAATCAGGCAGCGGTGTGTGAGGTATTGTTTAGTCACCTAATGGCTTCTCCTTATTGGGGTAAGTTTCATTCTTGGGGGGAATTGCATTCGAATAACGTTGTATTTATCAACATACTAGACTCACAAGTTTTCAACAATGAGTTTTTCTGCAAATTCAATATTTGTCATGCTCGACCAGTGAGGGACATGCTAAAAATCTTCATCGTGCAGGCGGGTCTGCAATGTGGTGAATTGTGAAGCGATGACAGGTGATTTGAACAACAGCAGTACAAAAGCGAGGAGAAGATACACGTGATTGATGATAAGGATTGCTTAAAATAGCAGGATAAACTGAGGGTAAAACAATGACACATTATTCAAAAATAATAGGGGTGGCACTCTGTGTAAGCCTACCTATTTCGGGCTTTTCAGGAATTGCTGACTTACAAAAACATGAATCTCAAGTAATTAAAAAATATAAAAACTTAAATTTTTATGAGGTCAATGGTGATATAGAAAGTGCAGTTGTAGACATTATTTCAGCTGATCAGAGCAGTTTTAATTATGATTTTCCTCTGTTGACCGAGCAAGGCTATGTACGTATCCAATATTCGCCTGACAAAAAACTGAAGTTTTATACATTTGATGTTTCGGGTGGCGGCACTATGGGGGAGTGGAGCAGCTATGTGCAATATGCAACGGGAAAAACGCAACATTTAGATCAATTTGACTCAGGCTATATCAATCAAATTTTGCCGGTCAACATCCAAAATAAAACCGTATATTTGGTGAAGAGTTATTATAAAGGTGATAATTGTAGTGGACTGCATCATCTAAGAGCTGTTGAAGTTGGGCCAAAGCAATTACTAAAATCCTATGTATTTAAAACCAAGCAAAAAAACCTGCATGAAATTTCAGTCGATTATGATTGCCACTACGATAAAGACAGAAGCTCCAGTCAAAACTATTTAAAAGTTGGTCCTAAACATGTGGATGTGATGTTATTAAATGAAAACTATCAGCCACAACAGAAGTACTTACGTTATAGCTTGGGCTCAAAAGGCTTTGTCTATCAAGGAATTATTAAATAGAAGTCGTAATTAAATAGAGGTTGTATCACAAGTGATAAAAAAAGCCTTAGTCAAAGTGAACTAAGGCTTTTTTTATTTAAGACATTTACGGTGATTTAGCTGTGCTGAAACTTTAATTGGCGTAAATGTTTGGCATGTTGTAATGTGGTATCGCTAATTTCAACACCACCCGTCATGCGAGCAAGCTCTTGAATTCGATCATCTTCTTCTAATTCGATAATGGTACTGCTTGCAGGATCCGTTTGACGTTTTTTCACCAAGAGATGTTGGTCAGATTGGGCAGCGACTTGGGCTTGGTGAGTAATACATAAAATTTGAACATGCTGCGCCAAATCAGCCAACAAACGCCCGACAATTTCTGCCGTTCCGCCACTGATCCCGACATCAATTTCATCAAAGACCAAGACTTCGGATTCGGTTTTTTCAGCATTCATCACTTGCATGACTAAGGCAATACGTGACAATTCACCGCCCGATGCCACGCGTGCTAGAGGCTGAGCAGGAATCCCTTTGTTGGCTGTGAATAACAGCTGAATAAAGCTTAAACCTTCACTCGAAACATGTTCAAGCGGTTCAAATTTAAATTCAAAATGCGCTTCAGGCAGAGCCAGTTGTTTGACTTGTTCAGTCAACTGCTTCGCCAATGGCGTAGCAGCATCTCGGCGTATTTGATCCAAGTGCTCGGCTTTGGAAATGAAGTCTTGATGAGAAACCTCAACTTGTTCTGCCAACGTTTCAGGATCTTCCAGCTGATGCAGTTGCTCTAACTCAAGTTGCCACGCCTCGTATTCTTGTTTTAAATCTTCAGGCTGAGTACGATATTTACGCGCTAAGCGATGAAAAACTTCCAGTTTGGTATTTAATTCGTCCATACGTTCAGGATCAAAACTTTGACGATCAATAAATTGACGTAAATTTGCGGTGGCATCTTCAATTTCACTTTGAGCGTTCAGTAGCGACGTATAAATTTCAGAAAGTTGTTCACTACGTCCTGCATGCGATTCAATTCGACGAATGATCGCGCCCATTTCTTGATTGATATTTTGCTCGGCGTCATCGAGGGCATTTAGACCATAGCTACAATCCTGCATGATATGTTCATGATGACTGAGACGGTCAAATTCTTGCTCGATTTCTTTGTAGTCCGTTTGCACAACGTCTTCAAGTTCTTCCAATTGAAGTTCAAGCGTTTCTATCCGTTGCTTACGTGTGGCTTGGGCATCGAGTGCGGCTTGGTGCTGTCGAATATCCTTTTGCCACTTGCTATAGGCATCACGAACGGCTTGAGCCGGCTGATAGAAATTATAATAACGATCCAGCCAATGCTTTGGGTAGGGTGGTTCTAAAAGTTGTTGTTGGCTGTGTTGGCTATAGAGTTGAACCAATAAGCGGCCAATTTCTTTTAATTCGGATAAGCTGCTCGGACGTCCATTAATCCATGCCTTACTACGACCTGTTGCAAAAATCACGCGACGTAAATGGATTTCGCCAGACTCATCATCCAATTCGTGTTCTTTGAGCCAAAGCGCTTCAGGACTGTGCTCTTGATAGCTAAAGGTCGCTGTTACATCGGCTTTGTCTGATCCATAGCGCACATAGTTGGTGTCTGTACGTTCACCTAAGCAAGCTGATAATGCGTCTAGAAGTAAAGATTTACCAGCACCTGTTTCACCCGTCAGGACGTTAAAACCTTGTTCAATGTCGATGGCTAAATGGTCGGCTAATGCAAAATTGATCAGAGTTAAATGTGTCAGCATAAACGCATCCGAGCTGCGAAAAGTTCTAGTTAAAGATAATTAAGTTTTGTTTTGGTCACAAGATAAGTTTTATTTTAAGATGACGAAAAACCTCATAATTCTATCCTAAATTTCAGTTTAATAAGAAATTAGTTTCGTATCTGCCGTAAGCACGCAGTGTAGTGATGCAAAGAGTAAATGATCTTGCATAACGTGAGCTTAAACCATCCAACATTTTGCTAAGTTCTCACAAAACACGTTTGTGTATGTATTCTTGTATTTAATCTAACGTGTTATTGCCTTAAAACGTCATGATTTGGTCTCTTAAATCCATCCATATAATTCATTATCCATGTATATCTGTGAAATGATTTTGCAGCGTTTCTATAGACCCTAACTAGGACTTTAGTGGATGAAATAAAAAAAGTATTTTGTACAAAAGTACAGTTTGTTTTAGATTCTCAATGTCAAGATAGTGAGATGGTATTGGGACATATCCACTTCTCAGATTTTTGTAATTATCTATCTCAAAGTTTTCAACACTGATTGATTAGTTTTTGCAGCACAATTAAACTACTTCGATCAAAATATTATAAATATGCTTTATCTGGAGAAAACGCATGTCAGCACAGTTTGATCATGTATCAGTCATCAAAAAATCAAATGTTTATTTTGGCGGTCTATGTATCAGCCACACTGTGCAATTTGAAGATGGAACCAAGAAAACACTGGGTGTGTTGCTTCCAACTGAACAAGCGCTGACTTTTGAAACCCATGTACCTGAACGTATGGAAATTATTTCAGGTGAATGTCGTGTTCAAATTGCTGATAGCGAAGAAAGCGAACTATTCCGTGCGGGTCAATCGTTCTACGTGCCAGGTAATAGCCGATTTAAAATTGAAACAGATGAAGTCTTGGATTATGTGTGCCACTTAGAAGGCTAATAATTCAATCCATTTAGGCACAGTTTTTTAACTTCAAATCGGTTAAACTATGTGTCATAGCATAAATCCTGTAAAGCTTGCTTTGCAGGATTTTTCTTTTTGATAACCTAAGCTGTGCGCTGGGTGATCATACCCTGTTTAAAAGTTTATCGAAGTTTGCAAATTAGAGGTCGTTCATGGCGAAACCGGAATATTATTATGGCGTTCATTCAGTGGAGTCATTACTGGAACTTGAGCCAGAACGCGTATTAACTTTATTTGCATTAAAAGGACGTGATGATCAGCGTTTAAAACGTATTTTTGAGTTGGCAGAACCGTTTGGTGTCAGCATTCAAAAAGCTAGCCGTGATAGTTTGGAAAAGCTTGCGGGACAACCGTTCCATCAAGGTGTGGTCGCGGCTGTACGCCCCCATCCAGTCTTAAACGAAAAAGATTTAGAGGCTTTATTACAAGCCAATCCCAATGCGTTGCTATTGGCTTTAGATCATATTACAGACCCACATAACCTTGGTGCATGCATTCGTACAGCGGCAGCTATGGGCGTTGAAGCCGTGATTGCACCGCGTGATCGTTCAGCAACGCTTACCCCAACAGCCCGTAAAGTTGCTGCTGGTGGTGCTGAAAAAGTGAAGTTTATTCAGGTGACCAACTTGGCACGTACATTGGCTCAAATCAAAGAAGACGTTAATGTACGTGTGGTCGGTACTATGCTAGATGAAAAAGCTTTGCCGATTCAAAAATTTGACTTCACTGGTACGGGTGTATGTGTGGTGATGGGCGCTGAAGATATAGGTTTGCGTCCTATTACGCAGGCGCAATGTGATCAAACTGTTTACATTCCAATGGCTGGTAACTTGCAAAGCTTAAATGTCAGTGTCGCAACCGGTATGGCATTGTATGAAGCATGTCGTCAACGTAACAATGAATTGAAATAGAAGTGATGATGTCTCCCCAAAAGCAAGGTTATTTATATGTTTTCATTACCATGTGTATTTGGGGCGGATTCACCTTAACAGCGCGTTTAAGCGCCAATTGGGGAATCAGTGCTTGGGACATTACCGCACTTCGGTTTGCTTTGGCATTTTGTATCTTAATGCCGATTTTAATTTATAAAAAAGATACGGCTTTTTTATGGAAGAAAGAGCCTTTTATCCTTGCCATGCTCGGCGGGGTGACCTATTGCTTAACGGCCTATAGTGCGTTTCATTATGCTCCTGCGGCTCATGCTGCAATTTTTCTCAATGGTTGTATTCCCTTATGTACAGCCATAGCCGCGTTTCTGATCTTCAAACAGCCGATCGATAAGCATACGTGGATCAGTGTGGTGATTATGGTCTCTGCCATTAGCTTAATGAGCTATTTAATGTACGTCGAGACTGGTGTGGCATTTGGTTTAGGTGATTTGCTATTTTTTATCAGTGCCATTTGGTGGGGGATATTTACGGTATTGCTTAAGCAATGGAGGCTCTCTGCTTGGCATGCCATGGCGGGGGTTGCGGTTTGGTCTGCCGTGGTATTCGTGCCTATTTATCTACTATTTTTCCCTAAACATTGGTCTGACCCAGAGCCATTGCAACTCATTGGACAAGTTATCTTTCACGGTATTTTTGTGGTGATTATTGCGACTTTAACGTATGTAGAGGCGATCAAGCGTCTGGGTGCATTTAAAGCCGGAAGTATCGTAACTTTGGCACCTTTTATTGCTGCAATTTTAGCGGTACCGCTGCTGAATGAACCCTTAAGTTTTGCAATTGTGTGTGGATTGGTCGGGATGGGGATTGGAGCGATTCAACCTTGGAAATGGTTGGGACGAAAGGATAGTCTAGAGCAGCAACTCGAACAACAAAAAAAGCAGTCTGAGTAAGACTGCTTTTTATTTAGCTTTTTTCAGCGTGCGCTAAGTACTTAAGATGCAATGGCCGAAGCTGCGCATAAAGATGATCTAAATGACCATCATTCAGCACGATATCATCGGCGATTTTTTGCTTTTCCTGACGTGACATTTGTACGTGAATAATTTTTTGGATTTGCTCGATAGTTTGACCATCACGCTGTGATGCACGCTGAATTTGCAATTGTTCCGTGGCATCAATAAGCAAGGTTTGATTGGTTAATTCATGTTGATTGGTTTCAAATAACAGCGGCGAAACCAAGATGACATAGGGGCTGCTTGCTTCATTTAACTGTTGGGTAATGGACTGACGTATTGCAGGATGGGTAATGGCTTCAAGTGCTTGACGTGCTGTGGGATCTTTAAAGATATATTCTCGTAAAGCGCGCCGATTTAACTCACCATTCGCAAGTAAAACCCAATCACCAAATTGTTGTTGAATCTGAATCAGTGCGGGTTGGCCCGGTTCGACAACCTCGCGAGCAACGATATCAGCATCGACGACTTGAATGCCTTGGAGTTCAAACCAATTGCTTGCAGCAGATTTTCCGCTACCGATACCACCTGTTAAACCCAAGACAAATGTCATACAACGACCTTACTGACCCAAATAAATTTTCATAATTTGATCACCCCATAAAAAGGCGATCCATCCGGCGATGGCAATATAGGGACCAAATGCAAAAGGTTGGTTTTCTTTACGAACCTTGAGCAAAATAATGCCAATGATTGCACCTACCAGTGAAGAGAGTAATACAATCAGTGGAAGCAGGAAAGGGCCCATCCATGCACCCAAGGCAGCTAAAAGCTTAAAGTCGCCATAGCCCATACCTTCTTTGCCAGTGATGATTTTAAATAAATAGTAAACAACCCATAGGCATAAGAAGCCGATGATATATCCCCAAATGGCTGAGGTTGCAGAGGTATAAATGGCATAGCTATTCACGCCAAGCCCGAGTGCAGCCAAAGGAAGGGTATAACGGTCAGGTAAAAGTTGGGTGTCAAAGTCAATAAATGTTAAGGCAATCAATACATAAGTCAGCACCAAACCAAACAGCATCTGGATGGTTGGACCAAAAACTGCAACAACAATCAGCGCACAGATCATGGTGAGTAATTCGATCAGTGGATAACGGCTACTGATCGGGTTTTTGCAACTTCCACATTTTCCGCGTAACACGATCCAACTGATGACTGGAATGTTTTGATACCAACGAATTGGCGTTTTACATTTTGGACAGGTTGAAGCAGGGGTACTCAGGGTAATCTTTGTTTCATCAATAATCGGTTGGTCTGGATGTAAAAACAGTTGGCAATCCGTGCGCCATTCTTGTTCCATCATCTTCGGCGTGCGGTAAATCACCACATTCAAAAAACTGCCGATGCAAAGACTAAAAATCCCAACTACGATATACATCGCAGTTGGGTTGTTGATTAAGTAGCTAAAAAAATCAGTAAACAAAATATTTCCTTTCCTTGGTTTTAACCAACCACTGAACCCATTTGGAAGATTGGGAGGTACATTGCGACAACAAGCCCCCCTACTAAAATCCCGAGAATAGCCATAATTAAGGGTTCCATCATAGAGGTTAAACCATCTACAGCATTATCTACTTCATTCTCATAATGTGTCGCCACTTTATCTAGCATGGCATCTAAAGCACCAGACTCTTCACCAATAGCGACCATTTGGACTGCCATAGGTGGAAATTTATCGGTAACACGCATGGCGAATTGCAATTGCTGACCAGTCGCGACATCTTCACGAATTTTCATGACCGCTGTTTCATAGACCACGTTGTTGGTTGCACCTGCAGTCGATTCTAGTGCATCGATTAAAGGTACACCTGCGGCAAAGGTGGTTGCCAAGGTACGGCTATAGCGGGCAATAATTGCTTTATAAACCAAATCACCAAAAATTGGTGCTTTTAGTGCAGCTTTGTCTAAGAAGTCTCGGAAAGCTTTGCTACGTTTTTTTGCTTCTAGAAACCCACCAATTAATATTGCAATAACCACGAGCATGATAAACCAATAATCTTTAGTCCAATTTGACATATTGACAACCATCTTAGTAAAAGCTGGCAGTTCTGCACCAAATGAACTGAAAAGGCCTTCAAATACGGGTACAACTTTCACCATCAAAATAATGGTCACAATTATCGCGACCACAATAACTGTGGCTGGGTATTTCATGGCCTTTTTGATTTTTTGCTTAAGCAATTCACTTTTTTCTTTATAAATGGCAACACGATCCAGCATGGTTTCAAGTGCACCCGATTGTTCGCCTGATTCAACCAAAGAGCAAAATAGGTTGTCGAAATACTGCGGATATTTACGGAGTGCACCTGCAAAGGTATTGCCGCCTTCAACTTCACCTTTAATCCCCAAAACCACTTCACGCATGGCTGGGTTTTCTAAGCCTTCTGCCACGATCTCAAAGCCCTGAACGAGCGGTACCCCGGCTTTCATCATAGTTGCAAGTTGGCGCGTGAATACCGTGATATCCAAAGTGGATACTTTCTTTTTCATCAAGCCTTCGAGAATGTTTTTACGTTTTTCTCGAATGGTTTTAATGGTGATGCCTTGCTTACGTAAAGTGACTTTGGCTAAAGCCATATTACGCGAAGGCATTTCCCCTTTGATTTTCGCCCCTTTGCGATCCACGCCTTCATAACTGAAGGTTGGCATCATCTGCGCTTTTTTTACAGCCATGAATTTATCCTTATTTTTAAATACTAATTCACTTACTCACTGGTCACACGATTGACTTCTTGAAGTGAAGTCACCCCCTGCATGACCTTAATTAAGCCTGAACGGCGTAAATTGTTAAAACCTGCTTGATTTGAAGCTTCGGCAATTTGTAAGGCATTGCCATCTTCCATAATAATTCTTGAAATTTCAGGTGTCACTTTCATGACTTCGTAAATACCCACACGACCTTTATAGCCTTCACGGCATTCGGCACAACCCACAGGCTGGTATATTTGGAATTCTGGTGTATTTAAATCATCTTCGGTAAAACCAAGCTCCAATAGACTTTGTTTTGGTACGTCTACTGTTTCTTTACATTGTGAACATAGGCGACGTGCAAGTCGCTGCGCAATGACAAGGTTCACGGATGTCGCGATGTTAAATGAAGGCACGCCCATATTGCGTAAGCGTGTCAGTGTTTCAGGTGCACTATTGGTATGCAGTGTAGACATCACCATGTGACCTGTTTGAGCCGCTTTAATTGCAATTTCAGCCGTTTCTAAATCTCGAATCTCACCGACCATCACAATATCAGGGTCTTGACGTAAGAATGATTTTAAGGCTGCAGAGAAGGTGAGGCCGACTTTATTATTTACGTTGACCTGATTGATCCCTTCTAAGTTAATTTCCACAGGATCTTCGGCCGTTGAAATGTTGGTATCTTCACGATTGAGAATATTTAAACCTGTATATAGAGATACGGTTTTACCGGAACCCGTTGGACCGGTAATGAGCAGCATGCCTTGTGGTTTTTCTAAAGCCTGCATGAACAGTTCTTTTTGATCAGGTTCATAACCCAACGCATCAATTCCTAGCATCGCACTAGATGGATCAAGGATACGTAGAACAAGTTTTTCACCAAACAATGTCGGTAAAGAGTTCACACGGAAGTCGATAGCTTTGTTCTTTGACAGCTTTAACTTGATACGACCGTCTTGAGGTATACGCTTTTCCGAGATGTCCATTTGTGACATGACTTTTAAACGTGAAGCGAGTCGTGTAGCGAGCTGCAAGGGCGGATTTGTAATTGTTCTTAACACGCCATCGACACGGTAGCGGACGCGATAGGTTTTTTCGTAGGGTTCGAAGTGTAAGTCAGATGCACCCATACGAATTGCGTCGACTAGCAGCTTATTGATGTATTTAACAATCGGAGCTTCATCCCCCGTTGCCTCATCTTCATCTTCTTTCGCTGGATCAATAGTTTCCTGTTCTAAATCAAGATCAAAGTCATCATCAAAGTCAAAAGTACTTTCTTCAGAAAAGTTCTGTTCAATTAACTTGTCAAGTTTGTCATGTTCAACAATAATTGTTTCAGTATTCAGCTTACTACCAAATCGAATGGCATCCACTGCTTCAATATTGGTGGGATTACTGATCGCAACGAATAATAAATTGCCATGTTTAAAAATAGGCAAAATACGATGCTTGGTAATTAACTTATCTTCAAATTCATCACGAATAATTAAGGAGGTGTCATAAGTCGAAATATCAAAAACCGGTTCACCGAATTCTATCGAGATGGTTTCAGCGATCAGGCGTGCTGAAAGTTGATATTCCTGAATCAAATGCGGCACGATATCTTGATGAGCCTTTTTTGAATTTTGCAGCGCTGTTTGCATTTTTTCGGCAGACAGATGCCCTTCGTCAACTAAGCGACGAATAAACCCCGTAAATCTTGAAGAACCTTGAACTGCTGTCATGCTTTTACTTGCCTATGCTTCAGTCTGTTTATAATTGGTATAGCAAAATTATACTTTTGTTGCACAAAAATACCATATCTTAAAGTGTTGTCACTAGCTAAGAATTGGTAAAAAGCATGAACCAGTCCTTAAATCTGCTTAATTTTTTTACAGAAAAGTGAAGATCTTGGAATGACTGGTGTGCTTCGAAGATGCAAATGTGTTGAAATTTATCTTCAAAATTATGAATTACGTGTAGAATGTGCCCGATTTCATCTTTGTCATGTGGGATAAATATGTCGGGTTCGACGATTACGCCTTGGGTAGTGGGTAACTGGAAAATGAACCCATTGCAAGCCGATGCTGGCGCACTTCTTAAGAATTTTAAGCAATTATTAGATGAACAAAATATTGCTGAAGCGGCATGTCATATTGGGGTTGCACCAACAGCTATTGCTCTGACCACGGTGCAAAATGAATTAACACAAGCTAGCCGTAACATCATAACCGTTGCACAAGACGTTTCTCGCGTTGCTGGTACAGGTGCATATACGGGTGAACTCAGTGCTGAGCTATTAAAAGATTATGGTGTTGAATTTGTACTGATTGGTCATTCGGAACGCCGTGAAATATTCGCTGATCAACCGCATATCATTAATGAAAAAGTAAAAAATGCATTAAACGCAGGTTTGACTGTGATTTATTGTGTGGGTGAAAGCTTAGAACAACGTGAAAGCGGCCAAGCAGAACAGATTGTGTTACAACAAATATGTGATATTGCTGCTGTTGTACAAGCAGAGCAGTGGAAACAAATAGTGGTAGCTTATGAGCCAATTTGGGCCATTGGCACAGGTAAAACAGCGTCACCTGAAGATGCGCAAGCGATGCACGCTAAAATTCGTGAAGGTTTAAGCCAAATCACCCCAATGGGACTTCATACTGCGATTCTTTATGGTGGTAGTGTAAAACCTGAAAATGCAGTAGAGTTGGCAGCCTGTCCAGATATCAATGGTGCGCTGGTCGGTGGTGCATCATTAAATGCAGAGTCGTTTTATAAAATTGCTCAAGCATTTGCAAATACAAAATAATTAGGAGTTCAGCATGCATACGTTTGTGCTGGTGGTACATATTATCTTAGCGATTTTAATGATCGTGCTGATTTTAGTTCAGCATGGTAAAGGCGCAGATGCGGGTGCATCTTTTGGTGGCGGCGGTGCTGCAACTGTATTTGGTGCATCAGGTTCGGGTAACTTTATGACCCGTTTGACTGCGATTTTAACGGCTTTGTTCTTCGTTACGAGCTTGACACTTGCTGTGTTTGCAAAGAAACAAACGACAGATGCTTATAGTCTGAATGCGATTTCTTCAGTACCGACTGCGCCTGCAAAATCGGCTGAAACTTCGCCAACTGCACCAAAAAGCGCTGAATAATTTATTTAGCACTTTCTTTTTTGACGTGTTGCGACTAGAATGCGTCACAGCTGCGGTGGTGGTGGAATTGGTAGACACGCTACCTTGAGGTGGTAGTGCTTTCGGGCGTGGGGGTTCAAGTCCCCCCTTCCGCACCAACTTATAATCCAGAACATAAGTTGGTGTATGCAGCAAAACTCTGTTGATGCGGGATGGAGCAGTCTGGTAGCTCGTCGGGCTCATAACCCGAAGGTCGTTGGTTCAAATCCAGCTCCCGCTACCAATCAATTCTATTTTTAAGATGCAAACTTTTAAATGGACAGCTTTTAAAGCTGAGAAAACTATTTGCATATTGATGCGGGGTGGAGCAGTCTGGTAGCTCGTCGGGCTCATAACCCGAAGGTCGTTGGTTCAAATCCAGCCCCCGCTACCAATCTTATATAGCACACAATCTATATAAGCAGTTTATCTGAAAGTCATTGTGATGTTGATGCGGGATGGAGCAGTCTGGTAGCTCGTCGGGCTCATAACCCGAAGGTCGTTGGTTCAAATCCAGCTCCCGCTACCAATCCTCTGAGATGCAACTCAGTAGGGCAATTCTTCAGGTTGTTTTAGATTGAAAATGACCAAGAAATTGTATATAATTTTTGCATGTTGATGCGGGATGGAGCAGTCTGGTAGCTCGTCGGGCTCATAACCCGAAGGTCGTTGGTTCAAATCCAGCTCCCGCTACCAAGTTTCTAAAAGAGGCTCACAACTAGGTGGGCCTTTTTGCACAGTGGACTATGGTTTTCTGTGTAATAATGGGGCGATTTACGCCCTTTTTTATTGGCTATCGTGTAGTGTCGACAGTATTTTGGTCAAACCGTCATGTTTCACTACTACTATAGTTTCGCATTGGTCTGTAGTGGTCATTTCGACCATCGAATCGCACAAATTTGACGAGAGTAAATGAAGCTATCAAATAAAACTCAAGCACTTCAGGACTTAATTGCCCCAGCGGTGCAAGCATGTGATGTAGAACTTTGGGGGATTGATTTCCAACCTCAAGGAAAACGTTCACTGTTACGTATTTATATCGACCGTGAAGTTGATGAAAATGCAGAACCTGTCATCAATGAAGATGGCGAAGTTGAGCAAGGCCGTGGTATCGGCGTGCAGGACTGTGTTCGTGTCACTCAGCAAGTGGGTGCGATGTTGGATGTACATGATCCAATTTCAGGCGAATATGCATTGGAAGTGTCATCTCCAGGTTGGGATCGTCAGTTCTTTAAATTGGAACAAATGACGGCATACATTGGTCAGCAAGTCGCTTTGCGTTTGATCAGTGCTGTAGATAATCGTCGTAAATTCCAAGCTAAACTTGTTAACGTAGACCTTGAGAACGAAATGATTCAGGTTGAAGTTGAAAAGCAACAAGTGTTGGATATTGACAGCCACAATATTGATAAAGCAAATCTGGTTTTCCAAGATTAATTTAATAAATAAGAATCTGAACGAATAGGTGACTTATGGCTCGTGAAATTCTTACCGTAGTAGAAACGGTTAGTAACGAAAAAGGTGTAAGTCGTGATGCAATTTTTGAAGCGCTTGAACAAGCTTTAGTTGCAGCGACTAAGAAGAAATTCTACGAGGGAACTCACTCGGAAGAAGCTCGTCTACGTGTAGAAATCGACCGTCGTACTGGTGATTACCGTACTTTCCGTCAATGGGAAGTGGTTGCCGACGAAGATCACGAAATGCCAGCATGCCAAGATGCGATCTCTGATGTAGATCCTGCAAAATGGGCAATTGGGGATATCCGTGAACTTGAAGTTGAATCGATTGATTTCGGTCGTATTGCGGCACAAATTGCGAAACAAGTGATTGTTCAAAAAATTCGTGAAGCAGAGCGTGCGCTAATTGCAGATGCTTACGAATCTAAAGTTGGTGAACTCATCTACGGTGAAGTGAAAAAACAAACCAAAGATGGCTTTATCATTGATTTAGGTGACAATGCAGAAGCATATCTTGCGCGTGAGGAAATGATCGCTAAAGAAATTCTACGTCCTAAACAACGTGTAAACGCGATTTTGTTTAACGTAAACCGTGAAGGCCGTGGTGCTCAGTTATTACTTTCTCGTTCTAAACCAGAAATGCTTATTGCATTGATGAAGAAAGAAATTCCTGAAATTGCTGAAGAAATCATTGAGATTAAGGCTGCTGCACGCCAACCTGGCGTTCGTGCTAAAATCGCTGTGAAAACAAACGATCACCGTATTGATCCTGTAGGTGCATGTATTGGTATGCGTGGTACACGTATCCAAGCAGTTCAATCGGAGTTAAATGGTGAGCGTATTGATGTAGTCGTTTGGTCGGATGACGCGGCACAGTACATTGCAAGTGCTTTAGAGCCTGCTGATGTATCAGGTATCGTGATTGATGAAGAAGAACGTACTGCAGATATTATTTTTGCAACGAGTGATCAGTTAGCACGTGCAATTGGCTCTCAAGGTCAAAACGTACGCTTAGCATCTGAATTGACTGGTTACAAGCTCAATATGATGCTTGAAGAAGAATATCACGCACGCCAACAAAACGAAGCGCAACAATATTTAGATATGTTTGTTACACGTCTAGATATTGATGAAGACTTAGCGATGGCGTTAGTTGAAATGGGTTTCACATCATTAGAAGAAATCGCGTATGTTCCTGCGGAAACATTCGATGAGATCGAACTTGATGCTGAAACTGTTGAAATGCTACAAGGTCGTGCAAAAGAAATCGCATTGGCTGATGCATTGAAGCAACAAGAAAACATCCAAGAGCCAAGCGAAGAGCTTGCTGCAATGGAAGGCGTGACTAAAGAAATCGCATATGCGCTTGCCGCTCGCGGTGTGGTAACTGTAGATGATCTTGCAGATCAAGCCACTGACGATATCTCTGATATCGAAGGTTTAGGTGCTGAAAAAGCAGGTCAACTTATTATGAAAGCGCGCGAATCATGGTTTAACTAGGAGGTAATATATGACGGACAAGTCGATTAAGGAGTTAGCTCTCAGCGTGGGTCGTCCAGTTGAGAAGCTACTGGAACAGGTTCGTGATGCGGGTTTACCACAAACTAAACCTGACGATATTATCTCCACTGAACAACAAAATGCCCTCGTTAACCATTTGAAAAAAGTTCATGGTCAGGATGCGGGCAATGCAGGACAAATCACGTTGAAACGTAAAACTACCAGTACTGCTAAAGTGGCGAGTACATCGGGCAAGGCAAAAACGATTAATGTAGAAGTTCGTAAGAAACATACATTTGTTAAACCGGATCCTGAGCAAATTAAAGCTGAAGCATTAGCGAAAGCACAAGCTGACCAACAAGCACGTAAACAGGAACCTAAGGTTGAAGCGAAAGCTGAAGAACCGAAGCAACAACCAGTATCTAAAGCGAAACAAGCTTTAGAAGCAATGCGCGCTGCTGCGAAGCAAGAACATGCGAAGCAAGAAACACCGAAAGCTGCGGTTGTTGTAAAACGTAAGTCAAACAACAAGCCAATTACAAAACCTGTTGAAACTCTAGAACAGAAAAAAGCACGTGAAGCTCAAGCAGCACAATTGAAAGCTGTAGAAGAAGCGGCGCGTCGTAAAGCAGCTGAAGAAGCGCAACAACGTACACTTGAACAAATGCGTCAAATGGCGTCTAAGTATTCTAACGAAGACACTACTGCGACCATTCGTGTTGTAGATGATTCTCCGCTTGCTGCCGGCCTTGTAGGTCAGGCATATGAAGATTCATTTGCGAAAGAAGACCGTGAAATTAAACGTGGTACCAATACCAACAATTCACGTTCACCTAAAAAAGGTGGTCGTCGTGGCGAAGAGCAATCTTTCCGTGATAACTCACATAAACGTGGTTTAAAAACAAGTCAAGCGAACAAGCATGGCTTTGAAAAACCAGTTAAAAAACAAGTTTATGATGTTGAAATTGGTGAAACAATTGTTGTTGCTGACTTGGCTGCGAAAATGGCGGTTAAAGTTCGCGAAGTTATCAAATCACTCATGAAAATGGGCGAATTGGTTACTCAAAACCAAGCGATTGATCAAGAAATTGCAGCACTTGTTGTTGAAGAAATGGGTCACAATCCAGTACTTGTTTCGGATACACAAGCAGAAGACAACTTACTTGAAGCAGCTGAAGAAGCGCGTGGTGTCCAAACCACTCGTCCGCCAGTTGTGACAATTATGGGTCACGTTGACCATGGTAAAACATCACTTCTTGACCGTATTCGTCGCTCTAAAGTGGCTGCAGGTGAAGCAGGTGGTATCACACAGCATATTGGTGCTTACCATGTGAAAACTGAAAAAGGTATTATTACTTTCTTAGATACACCGGGACACGCAGCATTTACTGCAATGCGTTCACGTGGTGCGAAATCTACAGATATCGTAGTGTTGGTTGTTGCAGCAGATGATGGTGTTATGCCACAAACTGCGGAAGCGATTGACCATGCACGTGCAGCAGGTACGCCAATTATTGTTGCTATCAACAAAATGGATAAAGAGTCTGCTGATCCAGATCGCGTATTGAACGAGTTGACGACGAAAGAAATCGTACCTGAACAATGGGGCGGTGACGTTCCAGTAGCAATGGTTTCTGCGCACAGCGGTGCAGGTATCGACGAGCTTCTAGACTTGATCTCAATTCAAGCCGAACTTCTTGAGCTTAAAGCATCTGAAGAGGGTGCAGCACAAGGTGTTGTAATTGAAGCACGTGTAGACAAAGGGCGTGGTGCGGTAACATCGATTCTTGTTCAAAACGGTACATTGAAAGTGGGTGACCTTGTTCTTGCAGGTTCGTCATACGGTCGTGTACGTGCGATGACAGATGAAAATGGTCAACGTATTAAATCTGCTGGTCCTTCGATTCCTGTGGAAATCTTGGGTCTACCAGAAGCGCCAATGGCAGGTGATGAAGTTCTTGTTGTAAATGACGAGAAAAAAGCACGTGAAGTTGCTGATGCGCGTATGGATCGTGAACGTCAAAAACGTCTTGAGCGTCAATCTGCGATGCGTCTTGAAAATATCATGGCGTCTATGGGCAAGAAAGATGTGCCTATTGTCAACGTGGTATTGAAAACAGACGTACGTGGTACTTTGGAAGCATTACACGTTGCACTTGCTGAACTTGCAACTGATGAAGTGAAAGTACGTATTATTGGTTCAGGTGTTGGTGCGATCACTGAGTCTGACGTAACACTTGCTGAATCATCAGAAGCGGTTCTTCTCGGCTTTAATGTACGTGCTGATAATACTGCACGTCAAAAAGCTGATGCTGATGGTATCGACATTCGTTACTACTCGATCATCTATCAATTAATTGATGATGTGAAAGATGCGATGAGCGGTAAATTGGCGCCTGAACACCGTGAAACAATTCTGGGTGTTGCTGAAGTACGTGAAGTGTTCCACTCAAGTAAATTCGGTGCTGCTGCAGGTTGTATGGTACTTGAAGGTACATTACACCGTAATAAACCGATTCGCGTATTACGTGATGACGTGGTGGTATTCCAAGGCGAGCTTGAATCTCTTCGTCGCTACAAAGATGTGGTTGAAGAAGTTCGTGCCGGTATGGAATGTGGTCTTGCGGTGAAAGGCTATAAAGACATCAAACCACAAGATAAGATTGAAGTCTACGATGTTCAATTGATTAAACGGAGTCTTTAATGGCGGGTAGTCAACGTCTGAAGCGTATGGCGGATACAGTACAACGTGAGTTGTCAGAACTGATCCGTCAGGAGCTGAAAGATCCACGCTTAGGTGGTCTCGTGACCATCTCTGCCGTGAAGGTGAGCCCAGACTTAGGATATGCCGAAGTTTATGTGACTGTAATGGGTCGTGAGCTAGGCGATGAGCAAAGTGAAGCCGCAAATAAAGAGACTTTAGATGTCTTGAATAAAGCATCTGGTTTCTTGCGTCATGAACTAAGCCGTCGTATCAAAACACGTATTACGCCACGTTTGCGTTTCCATTACGACAAAACAAATGCTTATGGCAACTATATGTTTGGTCTAATTGCGGAAGCGGTCAAGGACTTACCTCCTACTGACGAAGCAAAAAAAGATGATGAATAATTCAGTTCGCTGAATGAAAAAAGCCACCTTTGGGTGGCTTTTTTATGTTTGAATAACGGTAATTTAAAAACTCAATCACTTTAAAATTATAATATGCCAATGAAAGACAGGTCGAACATGATATTCAATCCGCCTATCTGTAAAAACAATGAAATGAAAAAAATCATGCTATTGAGCAGCATATTACTCATCACTATGCCAAGTTGGGCATGTCTAAATACCTATGTAGAAGATTTTTATACATTTGATTCAGAAAAAGAAAATCAACGCGAAGAACATCATGACGAAAAATTGAATCACTTTGTATCAAGGCATCCTAGCCCAATAGACTATCAGGCAGAAAATGATTATGCCGTACATCAGATTTATGCAGGTAAATACGATTTAGCCATTATGGTTTTAAGTAAATTGAAAAAGAGCATCCAGGTTTACCAAAGACTGCAGTGAATTTAGGTACTGCATATGAGTTGATTGGCAATATTCCACAGGCCAAAAGATGGATTGCTGAAGGTATGAAACGTGATCCAACGATTCACCTTGGAAGTGAATGGATTCATCTGAATATTTTAGAAGCCAAAACCAAGCGCGCAACACCAAAATATTTTCATGAATATCCATTGTTAAATGTACATTATGGAACAGGCTATGTTCCTGATGGACATTGGAGTGATCAGCGCAAACCCACAACAGCGGAATACAATGCCATACGATAACAGGTCAGCTTACAAATCAGTGAGCGGAAGAATTTTGTTTCAAGACAGGATGCCGTGATGGCACAGCTGTTTTATGAATTGGCGAATCTTGAGATGAGCCAGAATCAGCCTGGCT
This sequence comes from Acinetobacter sp. YH12023, assembly GCF_013420135.1. NCBI lineage: Bacteria > Pseudomonadati > Pseudomonadota > Gammaproteobacteria > Moraxellales > Moraxellaceae > Acinetobacter > Acinetobacter sp. YH12023. The sequence goes on along the minus strand of NZ_VOYU01000008.1, from coordinate 85,802 downwards.
GGTATAACAATTTTCAAAGTAGTTTTGAGACTAACTTACTGATTGATTTAGCTAGGCAGTATGGTTTAAAAAAAACACCTTATAACCAAAAACGTTTGCAATATATGGCTCAAGGGAATGTAATTGAGAAATTATGGATGAAAATTAAAGATTTTTGGGCTATAAGGGATAATCAAAACTGGATCTAGATTTAATCCAGATCCTCCGGTTTTGAATGGAGTTTAGAGTGAAATGCACGGCGCCGAGTTCGCTGCCAAGGAAGAGGGCGATTCAGAGCTTCTGGTGCATCACCACTCATCGAGCGCAGTCGTAAATGTAATGCCGCTTGTGCCATGAGGTTTGCAGAAACCGGTGCAGTGATAAAAGCAAAAAGCGTGATCAGGATTTCTGCAAATCCAAAACGGCCTTGAAATGCTGCATAAATAATTGCAGCAATTAGAAAACTTCCTAAACCTAAGGTGCTTGATTTAGTCGGTGCGTGTAGACGCATAAATAAGTCGGGTAGGCGAACCATACCAATACCCCCGACCAACATGAAGAAAGCACCAATCACCAAAAAAATCGAGACCAAAATTTCCATGACTAATTGCATATTAAAGGACTCCTAGTCGATGACGTGGCCAGTGGTGAAATAACGCGCTAAAGCAGCTGTAGATACAAACCCAAGCATGGCAACCAATAAAGCCCCTTCAAACATTGATGTACTTGCCCAATAAATACCTAAAATGACGATTAAGCAGGTGGCATTTAAGAACAAAGTATCTAAAGCAAGTAGTCGGTCCACAACTGAGGGTCCCATCACCAAGCGGATGAGGCACAGTAACATCGAGATCGTCACCGCAACTAAACAAATGCCAAGCGCATAAGGTAAAATTGTCATGCAGACTCTCCTGTATCAGCGCCAAAAATAAGGATGAGAGGGCGCTCATAGCGCTCTTTAATGGTTTGAATTTCTGCTTCAGGATCATCCGTGCTCAGAGCATGGACCAAAATATCACCACGGTCTTGGTCAATTCCGGCAGACACCGTACCGGGTGTCGTGGTGATGATCATCGCAAGCAGAGAATTGACTTCTTCATGCTGTGTATCGAGAGGAACACGGAACCATTTCGGATGCAATTTATGTGTCGGACCAAGGACGAGTTTTGCAACATGGATATTACTGACAATAATATCCCATAACACCACAAAGAATAATTTACATGCTGCCAGCCAGTTGATATTCGGTGTTCGATCAATAAAAGGGCGAACCATTCGCGGAATAACAATTGCTAAAACCAAGGCCATGCAGAGTGTGGCCGCATCTAAACTGTGCGCTAACATCACCCAGCTCAGACCAACCATGACTGATACCAATGGATGCGGAAACCAGCGATTGAATAAAGATATTGTCGCCATGTTAAGGCACCTCCATTGGTTTCAGCTGGGTCTCTTCAGGCAATTTTTCTTCTTGTTGCTGTCCCTGAATTTGGCGTTGCTTATATTCAGAAATATGTTCGCCATTTAGGGTTTCAGGCGCAATCAATGCAGGGATGAGGTGTGCATTTGGATCCGCTGATTCGCCACCATATTTGGTTTCAGGTAAATTTTCAGGATCATAAGATTGAACACTGATAATTTGACCTTCTTTATCCTTTTTCAATAGCAACGATTCATATAATGGGTTGTCTTGAATTTGCTGCGCAGTCTTGTAGGTATAGTCATAGATTGGTGCAGCAAAGACCATATATCCCACAAGCGCTGTTAATAGTAGATAAATGGTCTTGTCATTGCGTAGCGGAGCCTTATTCGGCAAAGCCTGATAGCGTTGATATTCTTCAGTATCAATATCATCTTCTGGACGAGATGAACGCCAGAAAAGTACAAAACCAACGCGGGTAAATGCTATGATACTGAGTAAACTCACCAACAAAACAATTAAAATAATCATGATTTGGTAAGGTGAATTGGCCGTGGCTTGTAAGATAAATACTTTACCCAAAAAGCCGCTAAAGGGTGGTAGACCAGCCATCATCAACGCAATGATGAAATAGCAGACAGCAACGGTATTATGCTGTTTCATGCGGGGCGCAATTTTAAAATGATCTTTAAATTCGCCGCGTTGTGAGGTAATCCAACCCGATAGAATATAAAAAGCTGCACCAATAATGGTACTGTGAATCAGGTAATAAAGTCCTGCAGCCCATGCATCCGTATTAAAGAGTGAAATCGAAACCAATATTGTGCCGATAGAAGACAAAATCATAAAACCGACAAAACGACGTAAACGATCCGTTCCGATAGCACCATAGGCACCATAGAGCGAGGTTACTAAGCCAATCGGTAACAGCCATTGTTGTAAGATTTCACGGCTAATCCCATCGTCAAACACAGTGCCATTAACACGGAGAATGGCATAGATGCCGACCTTGGTCATAATGGTGAACAAGGCTGCGACAGGAGTGGTTGCCACAGCATAGGTCTTTGGTAACCAGAACCCTACAGGCAGCATTGCTGCCTTGATGCCAAAGACGGTAAACAGTAACAATGCACCAGCTACAGCAATACGATGTTGATCCGCTTCAAGCAAAGGCATAAGTCGTGCAACATCTGCCATATTTAAGCTACCTACACTGCCATAAATCATCCCGAGTCCGATCAGGAAGAGAGCAGAGGCAAATAGGTTAATGGTGACGTAATGAATACCCAATTGAAAACGTGCTTTGCCTTGGCCGTGTAAGAGCAATACGTACGATGCCATCAACAGGATTTCAAAGAAGACAAATAGGTTAAATAAATCGCCTGTTAGGAATGCACCACACAAACCCATCAGTAAGAAATGGCACATGGCATGGAAATAACGACCCCGCTCATCCCATTCTTTGCTGGCAAACCACATCACTGGCACAGCAAGACCATAAGTCAGCACCAACATGAATGCTGAGAGTCGATCTAGAACTAAGACAATACCAAACGGTGCGGCCCATTCACTCAGGTTATAAACCAAGACTTGGCCAGAGCTGGCGATCATCAAATAACTGATAGATGTGATCAGCCCAAGGATGCCAGAAACATAGCTGATTCCACGACGCCAAGGTTGTCGCCAGTCATGTGCCAACGAGCCAGAGCCGGGGTTGCCCAACAGAACTAAAATAAATGCAGTAATTGCTGGAATTAAAATACTGAAAATCGGGCTATGCGTAGTCCAAAATTGGATGAAGTCATGCATTATGGCTCATCCTCCCGCGGGTCAATTTGCGGTATTTCTTCTTTGGAGTCCACATGATCTGTTCCGGTTTCATAGCGGCTACGCAGAGCCAATTGTACGATAAACGCAGTGGTCGCAAAGCCAATCACAATGGCGGTTAGGACCAAGGCTTGCGGTAAAGGATCGGTCGCTTTGGTTGTTTCCGTTAACACAGCCGGTGCGTTGACATGAATACGTCCCATGACAAATAAAAATAAGTTCACAGCATAGCCAATCATGGCTAAACCCAGCACGACAGGAAAGGTACGTGCCCGCAAAATCAGGTATACCCCTGTTGCGGTCAGTAAGCCAATGGCTGAAGCGAGTAAAAATTCTAAACTAATCATCTTATTCGCCTCTTGGAACTGGACCAGACATACTCGAGTGACGCGAGTCGCCTAAGACGGAAATCATTAACATCGTCGCACCCACAACAGTGATGTAGACACCTGTGTCGAAGAGGGCAGCGGAGGCAAGGTGCATTTCACCTAAAATGGGTGGTGAGACATAGATATGAGCACTGGTCAGGAATGGGCGGCCCCATAGCCAAGCAGCGATCCCTGTCAAACCCGCAATGGTTAAACCAATACCAATCCACACTTCATATAAGCGACCTGATTTTGCACCAATCAATTGTTCAGCACGGTCTTGACCGAGCGCGATATATTGAATCACTAAGGCTAAAGAGGTAATTAAACCTGCAATAAAGCCACCGCCAGGTAAGTTATGACCCCGTAGGAAAATATACAGACTGATCACCAAGGCCAAAGGCAAAATCCAAGATGAGGTAATACGGAACATCAGTGGCGACGGATTAAAACGATAGGTCAGACCTTGCGTAATGGTGGTGCCATGAGCACGCATACCATCCATCATGCATAGCGTACCAATTGCAGCAATTCCCAGTACGGTAATTTCACCAAAGGTATCGAAACCACGGAAGTCCACCAAGATCACGTTGACCACATTGGTACCACCACCAAGTGGGATAGACTGCTGCATGAAGAACCATGAAATGGAATTGTGATCACGGGTCATGATCAACCATGAAATCCATGCAATCCCTAGACCTGCAATAATCGCAATCAATGCATCTCGCCAACGACGTGACACGCTCGACTCATAAGGGGTGAGCTGTGGTAATAACGATAGGCTCATGAGTAAGAGCACGGTGGTCACCACGTCAACAGTAATCTGCGTTAACGCCAAATCGGGAGCGGAGAAACAGATAAATACCATGGTCACAACTAGACCGACTGCACCACTGATGAGGACGGCTTTAATACGTTCATGGTGGAACCAAAGCATCATCCAACATGCAGAGAATAATAATAGCCACAGAACGATCGCGATGACCGGAGCATGTACCAGTTCACGACTGCCTGTGCCGATGCCTTGCAGCCAAAATGGAACGATGACGATGGCTACACTAAAGATTAAAATCCACAATACATAGCTTTGTAATTTGCCATTTTCAGTAAAGCGACGGAATTTTCTTGAGCTGAGTAAAAGATATTTTAAAAATAAGTCGAACAGCACTTTACCTTGCAAACGACCCAAAAATGGATCTAAGTCGATCCGCCGTAATTTGCCGCCCTTTGCCAATGCGAAGTAGAAAATTAAACCACCCAATAGTGCTATTACACTCATCAAAAGCGGTGCATTTAAACCATGCCAAATCGCTAAATGTGTACCTTCAAACGCAGGGTTTTGAATACTCGCACGTGCTGTGCTGTTGACTATATGCTCAACCAATAGGGCAGGGAATAATCCAACTAAAATACATAAAGCAGCCAGTAATGTTGCTGGTGCGCGCATACCAAACGGTGGTTCATGTGCTTCTTTATTGGGAATTTCTTTCCCCAGTGGACCATCAAAAAACACCCCATGAACCAAACGTACTGAGTACGCGACAGCAAAGATACCGGCAAAAGTAGCGATGATAGCCGACACGATCATCACTGGCCCAGTCAGGTTGGCTAAAAGTTCAGTAAAGAACATCTCTTTAGAGAGGAAACCATTAGTTAATGGGACACCTGCCATAGAGGCCGCAGTGATCATGGTTAGCGTTGCGGTAAACGGAAGTAATTGCCATAAACCAGAGAGTTTTCGTAAATCACGTGTGCCTGATTCGTGGTCAATAATCCCCGCGATCATAAATAGGGCTGCTTTGAAGGTCGCGTGGTTAATGATATGGAAAATGGCAGCCGCAACTGCAAGGGGAGAACCGATCCCCAATAAGCAAACGATCAGACCTAAATGGCTGATGGTGGAATAGGCCAAAAGCCCTTTTAAATCTTCTTTGAAAATGGCAAAGAATGCTGCCATACATAAGGTAAATAAGCCAATAAAGGTGACCAAGTTGTGATACAACGTAGCGCCTGCAAAAATCGGTAATAAGCGTGCAAGCAGGAAAATTCCGGCTTTCACCATCGTGGCAGAGTGTAAATAGGCCGAGACGGGGGTCGGTGCCGCCATAGCATTTGGCAACCAAAAATGGAAAGGGAACTGCGCACTTTTAGTAAATGCTCCCATTAATATTAATAGCAGTGTGGGTACAAAAAGCGAGTGCTGCTGAATTTGGCTACTCATCGTTAGGATTTGATCAATCTGATAGGTGCCCGTGATTTGCGCCAACAGAACAAAACCACCCAGCATACATAAACCACCCATACCTGTAATGGTCAAAGCCATTCGAGAGCCACGCTGAGCTGCGTCGTAATTGCTCCAATAACCAACCAAAAGGAAAGATGAAATGCTGGTAAGTTCCCAGAAAATAAGCAATAAAATTAAATTATTAGACAATGAAATGCCGAGCATGGCAGCCATGAACAGCATCAATAAAACATACAGTTTACTGAGCGAATTCTTTGGACTTAAATAATAGTAGGCATAGATATAAATTAAGGTGCCGATCCCGGTAATGAGCAGGGAAAACAATAAGCCCAGTGCATCGAGGCGGAAACTGAAATCAATGCCAACTTGAATGAGCCATGGCCATGTTTGAATGATGGTTTTGCCATTAAATACATCTTGAGCCTGACTCAATAATAAAACTAAACTGCTGAGGCTGACGCCAATCGCCCCTAAAGCTGTTACCCCGCGAGAGAATTGCTTCAACCACGAGACAAGTGTTGTGCCTAGTATTAACGGTAACAATATAATAATCGGTAGCACACTCGTATCCATTGTCATGATTAGGCGGTGAAACCTAGGTGTATTTCATCTTTCAAGGATTACAGGACAGCAAAGAGCAGTCCAAAAATTCAATCTTGAAAGCCATGTGTGTCAAAAAAAAATTAAAAACAAGCTGTGTTGCGCAACTCGTGAAGCGATAGCAATTTCCGATGTTACTATGAAAATTGCAAATAAAACCGATCATATTACATGCGTAAAACAACATCAATCTTTTTTATGAACCACTTACACATTATACGCCTGACGAAACTGTCTAGACATCTATTGCGGCCTTATTGCTGAATATTTAAACATCGAGGCTATGGATTACACTCAGTCAATCAACCTCAGTATTTTTAACTCAGCGGTTGGATCGTAATGTCCTGATCACCTCGCTGTGATAAAGCCCTAACCAATTCTTGTTGCTGTTGCTCGGTCAGTTGTGTCTGAATTAATTGCAACATGTGCTGGATGGTATCCGGATGGTTCAGCGGCTCATTTAATTCAGTCTCTTCTGTTTTAGGTGGAAGCGATGGTTTAGATCCGAGTTGCAACTGCTGATAAATTTGATCATAGGTTTCTTGTAGTTTTTCAGGCTGAATCTCACTGAGCTTTTTATTCTGTAGTTTTAAGCACTGAAAGCGAGAAGCCTGTTCCAGCAGTTCGGGACGGTTGCCGCTGGCAATGATTTGGAGTCGTGGAAACGCTTGATTTAAACGGGTCAAAATCACTTGAGTCATGTTTTGATCGAGTTGGTGGTCTATGGCGTCGATCAATAAAATACCGTCACCTTCTTGGCACGGATATAAGCTATGAGGATTGAGCAGACAGAGGCGACGCACAATATCACCAATTAAGGCCACAAGGTTGCGTACACTATTTGATAGCTGTTGGAACAACATATCTTTGCCTTGATAGCAGACTATTAACTGTAATTTGGGGTGATATTGCAGATAAATATTGGTCACATCGGGCAACACGGTCTTTAAGGCTTGTTTTAATGATCTGAGTGACGGCGCGTGTAGATCGGCCTGAGCTTGCGCCAGTTTTTGTCCAAAAAGTGGCGTGTCAGATGTGTTGGGTATATCGGCTTGGGTTTTAGGATGTAATAAATTTTGAATTAATTCGGCACTTTGCGCATTTTCAATGTCGGATATTTCTCGAAACCATTCAAAAAAACGAATAAACGTGGTAAAGGGAATGGCCGATATTTCATAAGCATACGAAGGCTGAAAAATAGCAGGATTATTTTTATTGAGAATATTCACATCGTTGACGAAACGTTCAGCAGGGTAATAGGCAATGAGTGGCAACCCTTGTAACGGATCGGCTTTGAGGGCTTTTTGATACAGCGCAACCATCGATTCTAATTGCTGTGTTTCGGCCTTACTGAGGCCGACGCCTTGACTGTTTAAGGTTTTGTACAATTGCCATGAACAACATTGTGGGTCTTGGTCTTGTTGATCACTTGAAAGCTGAAATGAGCCAATCTCTTCGGGAAAACTGACTTGAATATCTAGTTTCGATTGCAAGCGATTTAACATGATGTCTTGATCGAGCATTACCACGCCTGCGGTGCGTAAATCTTTATAACGTGCAGCGAACCAAGTGAGGGCCTGATAACTAAAGCGTAGTAGGGAGGTTTTTCCAGAACTTTGATCACCCAAAATTAAGGTGATCGGCAGATCGTCGTAATTAAAATTGAGGGTGATATCAGTAAAATGAAGGGTGTGCTTGAGTTGGATCGATTGTAATTTCATGGTGCACCTTTTACTGATTTATTGTTTATTCACCTTTTTCATCATACTAGCTGACCGCTTGTGCCAAAGATTTTGGCATTTGACGTTTTAAGTGCTGCATCAAGTCATAAATATGATGGATATTTAAACTTACTTTAGCACGTGTGCAAGCCACGTAAAGTAACCGTAACTCTTCGTCACTAATTTTATAATCTTTATCGTTGAGCTTAAATTGGTAGTCATCTTCAATATGTACCCGATCCCATTCTAAACCTTTGGCTTTATGGGCGGTCGAGATGATATAGTCGGCTTGATCAATCGGGGTGATTTTCGCCAGCGCCTTTTTCAGTGGGTCAGTACCGTGGTCATCGACCAACTTCACTAGCGGTTTAATATCGCTGCCATCATTGGTTTCACAATATTCATGCACATCATGCCATGAGTTAAACCACGCAAGCTCTGGGACATCGACTACGCGCTTGCCTTGTTTGAGCATGGCTGCAGCATCGACAAAACGATTGAGTCGCGCATGATCTGCTTGCAGGCTAACTTTTTCGCCCTTAACCAAACCCGCCAATAACAGTTCCATCGCACGTGCATTGGTACGACATAAAATGGCATCGCGCATCTTGGTATGTGGTTTATTGACCACTTTAGAGTTGAGCTGCGGATTACCCAATAAAGGCACGGTTTCGTTCAATGCGCCCAGTAGAGCATTGGCGTTCAAGGCAATTTCTTCACCAAAACGGAAAGACGTGGTTAAACGGGATTCGGGTAAAGGGAGTTGCTGCATGGCATTGACTGCGCCACGCCATGCATAAATTTGTTGATGCGCATCGCCAACATAGATGACTTGGGTATTCCGCTGTTTCAGTAAAATCCCTAGCATTAGTGGGTCAGCATCCTGAGCTTCATCAAACAACACGTAGTCGGCAGGAATATTCGGTTCAGACAAAGCCCAAAGTTTTAAATAAATATCGTGTCCAATTCCTGCTGCATGGTTCGGATCAATCGACTCTAACCAACGACGTTCAATGGCAGGATACAAATGCTTTTGTAAGCTTTCGATATCGTCAGGATGCAGCCAACTCGGTGCTTGCAGATGTCGTGGGGCAGGGTACTGTGAACTGGTCGAACAGAAATAACTGACAGCATTTGCTACTAGACTCGCCAAGCGCGAAGGCATAAGCACATATTTTTCATAACGACCGCCCATCATACGACGTAAGGTGATCGGTTCTAGTCGATATTCTTTGGCAATAAAACTCGGACTTAAACGCGGTAGACGCAGTTTGTCAGTCACTCCACGTGGAACACTGCGATAGGCCAATGAGTGGAAGGTGCGACAGTCGACATTTTGATGAAAACGATTCTGTGCTTCGGTGGCAATGGCTTTGTTAAAGGCCAAGTACATGCCAAGCCGCTGAGGCATGGCATCACTGATCATTTGGAGTGTGGTTGTTTTACCTGTGCCAGCATAGGCAATCACTTTAAATGATTTACCAAGACGTGCGTTATCTATGGCGGTGGCCTGCTCATAGGTCGCGGTCGGTTTTTTAAGATCTGGCACGGTTGCGTCTTAGTGCTGACGGTTGGCTTTTTCAACCAAACCGGAAAGGCCTTGACGACGAGCGAGTTCGTTAAGTACCAATTGAGGATCAATATCGAAATAACCCAACATCACAATGGTATGGAACCAAAGGTCTGCTACTTCGTAAATCAAATCGTTTTTGTTGTCTTCATTGGCTTCGATTTTGAAATCTTTAGCGGCAATGATGGTTTCAACACTTTCTTCACCGATTTTTTCTAAAATTTTGTTGAGGCCTTTATGGTAAAGCTTTGCCACATAAGAGGACTCAGGATCAGCTTGTTTGCGTTCAGCCATCATTTTACCTAAGTAGTCGAGTACTTCGACTTGCTCAGATTGCGCATTGGATGCATTCATCGCAAGAGTATGTGGATTTGCTGATTTTGCACCATAAATTGCAGCCGGATCTTTTAATTGCGCATCGACAATTTCCCAGCCATTGGCAGTAAGCTTGCGGTAGAAGCATGACTCACGGCCGGTATGGCAGGCAATGCCGCCATGCTGTTCAATTTGTAGCACAATCACGTCAGCATCACAGTCCAAACGGATTTCATGTACGGTTTGGAAATGGCCAGATTCTTCACCTTTGTGCCATAGCTTATTGCGTGAACGTGAAAAGTACACCGCCTGATTTTTTTCTGCAGTTTGCGCCAACGCTTCACGGTTCATCCATGCCACCATCAATACGCGCCCGCTTTGATGATGCTGTGCAATAGCAGGCACTAAGCCTTGTTCGTTAAATTTTACTTCATCGAGCCATTGCAGGTTGTTCATGAGGATTTCACCAATTCAAAAATCAAAAAATAAATGCCGCAGCATTTGAGCAGCACTATAGTGTAAGCCATCAAGAGAATGATGGGGAGTTAATTCTTAATCAAATTTTAAATTGCGCAGTTCAGCCGCAGAGTCATCTGCAGGCTTTCGGGCAATGTCAGCATAATTCATGTGCCCAAATGCACCCGTTTTTAAGCCGGAAATCGTAATCGCCATTTCTTTGCGGAAAAACGGCAGCTGATACATAGCACGAAATGAAAAATCACGGAGCGGTGCTGTCCAGCGATGATGTGATTGATAAAAAGGAGTCAGCAAGCGACTAAAAAATTGGTAAAATCGCACGGAGGGCAACCGTAGCTGATGATACTCCTGCCAGAGGTTTTGCAGTGAGGAGTCCTGTTGATATTGAAGCAGAGCTTGACTGATGGCCCATGCATCGAGCAAAGCCATATTGGCGCCTTGTCCAAGCTGTGGACTCATGGCATGAGCAGCATCGCCTAATATGCCGATACGACCTTCACCAAGTTTGCTCAGCACCACATCACGATAATTGGCAGATAGCCATTGCTGCGGATCATCTGGATGTGGAATCACATGCGCTAACCATTCTGCAATACTCGGCCAGCGTTTTGAAACTTCAAGCAACCATTGCTGCTGTGCGTTCTTTGTTTTTAAGAATCCCTCTAAATCTTCTGTAGGCAAACTCCAGAAAATGCTCGAAAGGCGCTGTTCAGGCTGCGTTGGAATTGCTCCCGTTGGCATCACACCCATCATGATATTGGAACGGTCATAGAACTGATGCAAGATCTGCGGATTGAGTACTTCGCATTCAGGCACGATGATCCACTTCGCCCCCCAAGGATAGGCTTGGTTGAGCTTTTCCCATGCATTAGGGCGTAAATGGCTGCGTGCGCCATTGGCAATCAGCACGAGATCAAATTGACGTTGAAAAGATTGATCTGCGGACTGCCCAATTACGTTTATACCCTCACTGGATTCTTGAAGTTCATGCACTTCATGCGCCATGCACAACTCAACGTGTTGAGGATATTCACGGACTTTGGATGCGAGGACATGACAGAGCGTGGCACGGTGAATGCCGAGTCCATATGAACGTTCATCGGCTTGTCGATAATGACTGTTTATCAGCAAGTCGCCGCCAGCCAGTTGACCTTCAAGACCAGTTACCACAGCGCCAAGGCTTAAGGCATGTTCCAAAATGCCTAAATGTTCGAAAACTGCCAGTCCGGCAGGTTGTAATAATAATCCTGCACCCACAGGTTCAAGTTGTGAGACTTTTTCATATAAGCAGATCTGATGGCCTTGAGCAGCAAGCATTGCTGCAGCAGCTAATCCTGCTGTACCTGCACCGATGATGGCAATATTTTGAGTTTTCATTGTTATAAAAGTTGATTTTATCTCACCCCAATGTAGCAAAGTTGTCGTATAAAACCCAATAAAAAAGCCCTCATAAGGGCTTTTTTAGGGATGCATCAGGTCTTACCAATGTTCACCAGGGAATAGGCGAGCATATGCTTTTTGTACCCAATTGAGTTTTTCTTGCTTACCAATAGACGCTGAAGAGCTTGGGAACAGGTTATAACCAATCGACATGAGTTTATTGTTAATGTCAGGAGCAATGGAGTAGGTGATCGAAGCCAAACGGCCCAAATTGGTCGCCACTTTCTTCGGACGTTTCACGATGGCATACGCAATCAGGTCGGTTGCTTGTTCTGGAGAAAGCGTTGGTACGTATTTATAAATTTTGGTTGGGGCGATCATTGGTGTGCGCACCAATGGCATATATACCGACGTGATGGCAATATTATGCGAGTGAACTTCAGCACTTAGGCAACGACTGAAAGCATCTAATGCGGCTTTAGACGCAACATATGCAGAGAAGCGCGTTGCATTGGCCAATACACCAATCGAGCTGATATTAATGATATGACCTTCACGACGAATCATCATTTTTGGCAACAGGTTCATGATCAAACGTACCGCGCCAAAATAGTTAAGCTGCATGGTGCGTTCAAAATCATGGAAACGATCAGTTGATTCATGCACGGCACGGCGAATAGAACGGCCAGCGTTATTAATTAAGATGTCAATATGATCGACGGAAGCGAGGATTCGTTGTGCCACAGCATCAATGGATTCCATATCATTGAGGTCACATGGGAAAACATCAGCTTTACCGCCAGTGGCTTCAATTTCAGCTTTTACGGCATCAAGAGTTTCTTTGGTACGTGCAACCAATAGAACATGTGCGCCTGCGTTGGCAAGGCGATGCGCTGTGGTTAAACCGATACCACTTGATGCACCGGTGATTAAAATGGTCTTGCCGTTGACACGGTCAACGAAACGTTTCTCAAGTCTTGAATTCACGATGAGGTTCCCTGTTAAATCAGTTTTATTGTATTCATTTATCGGCCCGACAATGCTATGTGCAGGGCTGTTTTAAGTCAGCGGTATGATAGCGTTTTATTAAAAAAAAGCCATATGATAAGTAATTGATAATAAAATAATATTTAGAGTTTTTACTCTAAATTAAAATCCCTATTTACTCATTTTTTAACACATAAATATGTGAAAGAGAAGTGCTTTTATCCACATCGTTGCAACGTAAAAAAGTCGATTTTCAAGATAAATAAAATTGTAAATAAATATAGAAGCAGGGCCATAGATGCGCAAAATTGAAAGGCGGATAATGTGGGGGTGGTTATTTAATTGAAATGGAAATAAAAACAGGCCTTAAAAATAAGACCTGTGAATTGTGCACTTGTGGTTTAAACAGCAGCTAAGGCTTGCTCTAAGTCGGCAATCAAGTCATCTGCATGCTCGATCCCAATCGATAAACGAACCATATCAATGCTGACTCCGGCTGCTTTGAGTTCATCTTCATTGAGCTGACGATGTGTCGTGGTCGCAGGATGGCAAGCTAAACTTTTGGCATCACCAATATTCACAAGGCGAGTAAATAACTGCAACGCATCGATGAAACGCGTGCCGCCTGCAAGGCCATCTTGAACCCCAAAGGAAAGAATCGCAGATGGTTTGCCTTTGACATATTTTTGCGCCAAAGCATGCTGAGGATGGTCTTTTAGGCCAGCGTAGTTGACCCATTTTACTTTTGGATGCGCTTGTAAATATTCCGCCACTTTTTGCGCATTTTCAGTATGACGCTCCATGCGCAGGCTTAAGGTTTCCAAACCTTGTAAGATTAAGAATACATTATGCGGGCTGATCGCAGCGCCTGTATTACGCAGCGGGACCACGCGCGCACGGGCAATATAGGCTGCGTCACCTAAGGCTTCGACATAATTGACCCCGTGGTAGCTTGGATCAGGGGTGTTGAGTGATTTAAAGCGTTCAGGGTATTTGCCCCAAGGAAATTTGCCGCTATCGACGATGATGCCACCGATCGAATTACCATGACCGCCAATATATTTTGTGAGTGAGTGCACCACGATGTCGGCACCAAATTCAAATGATTTTTGCAGAACAGGTGTGGCCACAGTATTGTCTACGACTACAGGTATGCCAAATTCATGCGCAATTTTCGAAATTGCTTCGAGGTCAATAATATTGCCCAATGGGTTACCAATAGATTCGACAAAGACCAGCTTGGTTTTGTCATCGATGAGGCTACGCAGCGCTTCAGGGTTCTGATAATCAAAGAAGCGAACTTCAATGCCTTGTTTCGGCAGGGTGTGGGCAAACAGGTTATATGTGCCACCGTACAGGGTCGAAACTGAAGCGATATTGTCGCCTGCTTCAGCAATGGTTTGAATCGCATATGTAATGGCCGCCATACCAGAGGCTAAGGCCAAAGCGCCAATACCGCCTTCGAGCGCTGCAACACGCTGTTCAAGTACCGCCGTGGTTGGATTCATAATGCGGGTATAAATATTACCCTGAACTTTTAAGTCAAATAAATCAGCACCATGCTGCGTGTTATCAAAGGAATATGAGGTGGTTTGATAAATCGGCACCGCAACCGCTTTGGTGGTTGGCTCCGGTGTATACCCCGCGTGAATTGCTAAAGTTTCGTCTTTATAGGTCATGATTACTTCATCTAAGAGAGCTAGTTTTTAAACAGTCTATCACTTATATATATGAATAAAAGTGCTTTATTTATAAAATGAATATCATAATTATTCATATTATTGAAAAATTTTCAGCTAAAGATGAGCGAAATTATGCTTAAAAACGCATGTTTAAATTTTGTTCGCCATTAAACTTGTAACAATGCATTGAAGGCGTGTGCGAAACCTTATTTTTTCACGACTTTATGCGTATAATAGCCGATTATTTTTTCGCTCAATTGAGCAGGGGCAACTTTGTGTTGTTCCGTATATGTTTTGACTATTGAGGAGTCCTAAGTGGCCCAATATATTTACACGATGAACCGTGTGTCGAAGATGGTTCCGCCTAAGCGCGAAATCCTGAAAGACATCTCTTTATCATTTTTCCCAGGCGCAAAAATTGGTGTGCTTGGTCTAAACGGTGCAGGTAAATCTACCTTGCTTCGTATTATGGCGGGCGTAGATAAAGATTTCTCAGGTGAAGCACGTGCTCAACCGGGTATCAAAATTGGTTACCTTGAACAAGAGCCGCCATTGGATGAAAGCAAAGACGTTCGTGGTAACGTTGAAGACGGTTTACGTGAGCCGTTAGATGCTTTGGCGCGTCTTGATGAAGTGTTTGCAGAATATGCAGCAGAAGATGCTGACTTTGATGCACTTGCAAAAGAACAAGAGAAGTTAGAAGCCATTATCCATTCATGGGATGCACATAATATTGTGAACCAAATGGATCAGGCTGCTGCAGCGTTGAACCTTCCAGCTTGGGATGCAGATGTATCTAAGTTGTCTGGTGGTGAGCGCCGTCGTGTTGCACTTTGCCGTTTGTTATTGTCTAAACCAGACATGTTACTTCTAGATGAACCAACGAACCATTTGGATGCTTCATCAGTATCATGGTTGGAACGTTTCTTGAAAGACTTCCCAGGTACGATCGTTGCGATTACCCATGACCGTTACTTCTTGGATAATGTGGCAGAGTGGATTCTTGAGCTTGACCGCGGCATGGGTATTCCATACCAAGGCAACTACTCTTCTTGGTTAGAGCAGAAAAATGCCCGTTTAGAGCAAGAACAGAAGCAAGAAGAATCTTTTGCTAAAGCATTGAAAAAAGAACTTGAATGGGTTCGTTCAAATGCTAAAGGTCAGCAAAAGAAAAACAAAGCGCGTATGGAGCGTTTTGAAGAGTTGAACTCTCGTGAATTCCAACAGCGTAACGAAACGTCTGAAATCTATATTCCACCTGGTCCACGTCTAGGTAATAAAGTTGTAGAAGTTGAAGGTATTAGTAAATCCTTTGGTGACCGTACACTTTATAAAGATTTATCGTTCGTTGTACCACCTGCTGCAATTGTAGGTATCGTGGGCGAAAACGGTGCGGGTAAAACCACATTATTCCGTATGATGACAGGCGAACAACAACCAGATACAGGTACAGTTACACTGGGTGAGTCTGTTAAAGTGGCTTATGTTGGTCAGATTCGTGACACCTTAGATGACAACAAAACTGTTTGGGAAGAAGTTTCTGGCGGTTTAGATATCTTGAAAATTGGTGAATACGAAATCGCATCTCGTGCGTATATCGGTCGCTTTAACTTCAAAGGTCAAGATCAGCAAAAACGTGTAGGTCAATTATCAGGTGGTGAACGTAACCGTTTACAACTTGCGAAAATCCTGCAAATGGGTGCAAACGTCATCTTACTCGATGAACCGTCAAACGACTTGGATATTGAAACTTTACGTGCGCTTGAAGATGCCATTTTAGTATTCCCGGGTACTGTAATGGTGATCTCGCATGACCGTTGGTTCCTCGACCGTATTGCTACGCACATCTTGTCATTTGAAGGTGAAACACCTGAATTCTTTACAGGTAACTACCATGAATTTGAAGAATACCGTCGTAAACGTGATGGTGATGACCTTGTTGCAAAGCGTCAAAAATACCGCAAAATTGGCAACTAAGTTCCAGTTTTAAAATAAAAAACCAGCCTGCGGGCTGGTTTTTTATTGCTTGGGATGAAATGACTATACGACAATGTCTTCATAGGCATGATGTAAGACGAAGTCTGCATGTTCATGGCCTTGTGCAGCAGCTTTACTGAGCCAAAGTTCTGCAAGTTCATAATTACGGTCCAAGCCGAGTTCTCCACGTAAATAACCGAGACCTAAGCGATATTGGGCATCTTTATGACCTTTTAATGCGGCACTTAAAAAATTCCACATAGCATTGCGATAGTCAGTAGGGGATTGGTCTGTTGAATTCATAGTATGGTGACTGAGAAAGTCTTGATGGTGTTGAGCCGCAAGAATTTCGAAATAAGTTCCTTGGGCATAATTACCCTCGGCTTCTGGAACCGAAAGATGCATTCCTTGCAACTTTGGATTCATCTGTTGTAATAACAGTGCATAGACTTTTTTCAGAGCTTGTATCATCATTGTTAAACTCCTTGTTGCTAAATATAACCACTTGATTAATAAAAATATTAATTGCAGTCATTCGTGCGCTGCGATGAATGATTTAATTGTTTTAAACAGATCACACTTAAGATGAAAATTAGCATGCTTGTCATGATATGTGAATAGGTATTGAAAAATATTTATAAGTAATTTCAGTCATCTAGATCGCGAAAAATTAATTTGAATAAATTGAAAGAGGATGCTGAAAAAGCAGTTTAAGGTTTGAGAGTAAAACACAATGATGCTGGCTGAATGATGTAATTTTATTACGTTTACTGCACCTGTTAAGCTCATGACTGAAGAACATATAATTTATAAAGGTCAGAAAATAATGAGCGAGCATCATGGGCATGACCACAGCCATGCCGTTGTCACAGAAGGGAATGTCAAAAAATTAAGTTTTGCCTTAGCACTGACCACGACGTTTTTGATTATTGAAGTCATTGCTGGCTTTATGACGCAAAGTTTGGCGCTATTGTCAGATGCGGCACATATGTTCACCGATGCCGCAGCCCTTGCCATAGCATTGGTCGCGATTAAAATTGGCAAGCTGCCTGCTGATAACAAACGTACCTTTGGCTATCAGCGTTTTGAAATTTTGGCTGCCTTGTTTAATGCCTTGATGCTATTTGTGGTGGCTATTTATATTTTGTATGAGGCCTATCAGCGCTTTTCAACGCCGCCTGAAATTCAAAGCATGGGCATGATGATTGTGGCGGTTATTGGTTTGATCATTAATTTAATCTCGATGCGTATATTATTTTCCAGTTCGCAAGAAAGCTTGAATGTGAAAGGAGCGTATCTAGAGGTGTTGAGTGATGCCTTAGGTTCGGTGGGTGTGATTATTGGCGCGGCGATTATTTATTTTACCGGCTGGATGTGGGTCGATACGCTTATTGCGGTGCTCATTGGCTTTTGGGTTTTGCCAAGGACTTGGATTTTACTCAAACAAAGTATCAATATTTTATTAGAAGGCGTGCCTGAAGAAATTGACATAGAAAAGTTACGCAATGATTTATTGGCACTCAAAGGGGTGGAGAGTATTCACCAGTTAAAGGTCTGGGCAATTACGTCAAAGAATGTGCATTTGACAGTTCATCTCTTTGCACCTGAAGCCGATCGTAATGCCTTGTATTTTGAGGCGATTGAAATGTTGCAACATGAGCACGGAATCACGGAGATGACATTGCAAATCGAAGAAGATGAATGTGTAGTACACCAACACACTCAAAAGTCTGATCATGCACATGAGCATCATCAAGATGATCACGCGCATTCTCATGATGAATCACATCAGCACTAATGCTGATGTAATTTAAATGGCCGGCTTAGATTTCCCATTCATGATTACATTCGCGGCATTTCCATTTTTTCTGTGATTGCATAAAACCTTGCATTGAAATTTTGAAATCTGGCAGGTCGCGATAGAACATGAAGCCAGCAATCAAGCAAGCAATAAATACAACAACAGTCGCAGTTTGTAATGTAGTACCTGCACCGTCACCAAAAATCCACATTGCGATGCTGATAATCACCAACAGTAAAAGAATAAATACCGCAGGGATGAGGATAATCAGGCTTTTTGGCACGACAGGACGAGCAACAGGCTGGCCTGCTTGCGCAAGGGGCATAATTTTAGGGCTTTGACATTTTGGGCAACGGTATTGCATTGCAACTCCATAATTTTAATCTATGGTTTATTTTAATCAGAATGACGCAGAAAGCAAAAATACCGTAAATTTAAATCAGATAAAATTTAGGCAATAAAAAACCCAAGTCATAATGCTTGGGTTTTTTATAAGATGATTTGCATCACCTT
Source organism: Acinetobacter sp. YH12023 (assembly GCF_013420135.1). Lineage (NCBI taxonomy): Bacteria > Pseudomonadati > Pseudomonadota > Gammaproteobacteria > Moraxellales > Moraxellaceae > Acinetobacter > Acinetobacter sp. YH12023. Next base: position 66,937 of record NZ_VOYU01000008.1, on the reverse strand, counting down.
GAATATGGCGTCCCTACGGGGATTCGAACCCCGGTTACCGCCGTGAAAGGGCGATGTCCTAGGCCTCTAGACGATAGGGACAATTTGAGGCAACTTAGAGTTGGTTGACACCATCTCTCGGTATGGGCGCTATATTAGGGGGATAACGCCCATCCGTCAACTAAAAAATCAATTAAGCTTCATCAACTGCATCATTTTTCGGCAGTTTTAAGCTTTCATTGAGTTTTTCCCATGCTTTTGTTTCTTTTTTACTCGGGCTGCCCACAATTTCAAGTGCATGACGTAAGCGAGCAAAGGTTAAATCAGGACCAATGGTTACCATTGATTGCATAACCGGTGTCGAAGATGTTGAACCTGCAATAGCAATAAAGAAGGTTGGCATGAAGTCACGAAGTTTAATGTTCATTTGGTTCGCCAAATCCATAAGCGTTTGGCTGACGGTGTCATTGTTCCAAGTGAACATGCTTTCTAGACGCCAGATGGCAAATTGAAGGCTTTGACGCACTTGTTCTTCAGTCAACTTTTTGCTTTCAAACTGTTCTTTGCTGAGTGTTGGGAATTGGTTGAAATAAAAACCTGCCCAATTCACTGCTTCAGATAATAAATTAATACGCGGTTGAATCGCAGCAGCAATTTCTTCCAAGGTATTACGATCTGATTTCCAAGCCAGCAGGGTGTCGAGCAATTGACCCGGTGTTAAACCTTTAATCCATTGACCATTTAACCAGTTTAGCTTTTCAACATCAAAGATTGGACCGCCTAGTGATACACGTTGAATGTCAAAGTGTTCAATCATTTCAGCCAAAGTGAATTTTTCACTTTCATCCGGCATTGACCAGCCCATACGGCCTAAGTAGTTCAATAATGCTTCAGGTAAAACGCCGATGTCTTTGTAGTAGTTAATTGACGTTGGGTTTTTACGTTTAGACAGTTTTGATTTATCTGGGTTACGTAACAGCGGCATGTGGCAAAGTACAGGCATGTCCCAACCAAAATATTTGTACAATAATTGGTGTTTAGGCGCAGATGGAATCCATTCTTCACCACGAATTACGTGAGTGATTTCCATTAAATGGTCATCAACCACGTTTGCCAAGTGATACGTCGGTAAACCATCGGTTTTCAGTAGAATTTGCATGTCGACTTGCGCCCAAGGAATTTCGACTTCACCACGTAGTAAGTCGTTAAATTTACAAATCCCTTCTTCAGGCACTTTCATACGAATGACATGCGGTTCACCAGCAGCCAAACGCTGTGCCACTTCTTCTGCAGTGTGTTTTAAGCCACGACCGTCATAACGCGGTGATTCACCACGTGCTTGTTGTTCCGCACGCATTTGATCGAGTTCTTCTGCTGTTGCGAAGCAGTAGAATGCATGACCTTTTTCAACCAGTTCCAAAGCATATTGTTTATAAATATCCATACGTTCAGATTGACGGTATGGCGCATGAGGGCCACCCACATCTGGACCTTCTGACCAGTTCAAACCTAACCAACGCAATGAATCTAAAATCATTTTTTCAGATTCTGGGGTAGAGCGCAGTTGGTCTGTATCTTCAATACGAAGAATAAATTCACCGCCATGTTGCTTCGCAAAACATAAGTTAAACAATGCAATATAAGCAGTCCCAACATGCGGGAAACCAGTAGGAGAAGGTGCGATACGAGTACGAACAGTCATAATCAGCTTTTAATCAGAATGTAAATTGGGATCTATTATAACGAAAAAGCCTGATCACTTAATGCTTAATTCAACATTGAATGATCAGGCATTTTTAAGTATTTTTTAGACGACAGTAGGGGAACTCGTCTAAAACAATAGCTTGGACAGCATCAGTATGCTGATGTCGTTATGAGCTGCTACCAGAAAAAATAGCTTGAACAAAACGAGAAAAACTTTGGTTTTGTGATGCAAAGAAACTTTGAGTCGGTGCAGCTTTAATAGACGTAAGTACTTTTAAATTATCGTCTGTACGGCCTTTACCTTCAGATTTTTGCTGATTAATCGCTTTTTCGATCAATGAGGTACGTTCAGCAGGCATCGTAAGTTTGTTATTCGATGCGGTGCTGGTTGCAGCACACAAAGCAGTCTGTGCAGTAACGCTTAAACTTAAGCCTAGGCATAGTGCGTATGAAAATTTCATGTCCAAATCTCCCCCTAGTTTTGGTGATGGAACTTTTTATTTGCAAAATAGTTTTAATATTTAGACTACGATTTAACCATCTTTCGTAATTAAAAAGTAGAACTACGTCACAATTTTTACAAAAAAACTAAAAAAGTCTGTACTAGGATTACCTAAATAGACTGTTTTCTCCAGATTTTCGGATGTTTTAGCAAACAACTATGAAGATAGCATGGAGATCGCTTCTGATTGTTGCTGCATTAGCAGAATTAAAGCTTTAAATACGTTATTTTTAGATATCTTTAAAACAGAAATAGATTTGAATTTATATTATAGATAGTTGATTGTTAAAGTTATTTTTGATTTATATAGTGCTCTCAAGATCAATTTGAGTTTGAGCAGATGAAAAAAATAATAGCATCGGGCATTTTCGCATTGTTGGGTGGGGTGGCGGTACAGGTGTATGCCGCAAAAGATTTCTTAAATGTCTCATATGATCCAACACGTGAGTTTTATCAGGAATATAACCAAGAATTTGGACAATATTGGAAAAAACGTACAGGACAAGAGATTAATTTTAAACAATCTCACGGTGGCTCTGGCAAACAAGCTCGTGCCGTAGCAACGGGTTTACAAGCAGACGTTGTCACTTTGGCATTGGCCAACGATATTGATGAAATTGTGGCGACCGGACAAATCAATAAAAATTGGCAAAAACAATTTCCACATAATTCTGCACCGTATACCTCAACAATCGTATTTTTGGTGCGTAAGGGCAACCCGAAAAAAATTAAAGATTGGAATGACCTAACCAAACCGGGCGTTGAAATTATTACGCCAAATCCAAAAACAGGTGGGGCACCGCGTTGGATCTATTTATCAGCTTGGGGATATGCTTTAAAACAACCGGGTGGAAATGATGCCAAAGCCAAAGAATTGGTGAAAAAACTCTATAGCAATGTCAAAGTATTGGATTCTGGTGCACGTGGTTCGCTCACGACCTTTGCTGAGCGTGGCATTGGAGATGTCTTATTGTCTTGGGAAAATGAGGCACTATTAGCGACCCAGGGCTTTGGCAAAGATAAATATGACATTGTTTATCCTTCTATTTCGATTTTAGCCGAGCCTTCGGTGGCTGTGGTAGATAAAACCGTCGATAAAAATGGTAATCGAAATTTGGCGAAGGGTTATTTAAACTATCTATATTCACCTAAGGGCCAAGAGCTAGCAGGTAAATATTTCTTCCGCCCTCGCGATGCAAAAGCCACTGCAAAATATGCTGCTCAGTTCCCGAAAGTTCAAACCTTTACCATTGATAAAGTGTTTGGCGGTTGGGCCAAAGCGCAAAAGACACATTTTGTGAATGGTGCGATTTTTGATCAAATTTATAGTGAAAAGAATAAAGAGTAAAACGACCCACTATAATGTGCGCTGTAAAAACGGATAATTGGGGTTATCCGTTTTTTTGCATATGTAATGCATAAAAATCTATATATAGAGAATAAGTAGATTGTTTTTGTGTATTTTAATATGAAAAACAAACAATTAAATTCGTAGCGTTAGCTGTATTCAGCAAAGGGTCTAAACACGCTGCAATTGCGATTTATGACTTTATTTCATATATTTAGCAGTATTGAATATAACTTTATGCTGGCTGTTATGAAAACTCAATTTAAGGCATGGCTCAGTGCTGCGTTGCTTGCCACTGGTGTTGCTTTCTCTGCGTCTGCTCAGGCCGCTGATCGTGAATTTTTAAACGTTTCTTATGATGCAACGCGTGAATTTTATGACGAATTTAATAAGTCATTTGGTGCATATTGGAAAGAGCGTACGGGTAAAACGGTCGCATTTAAACAATCACACGGTGGCTCAGGTAAACAAGCCCGTTCCGTGGTTGATGGTTTAAAAGGTGATGTCGTGACTTTGGCTTTGGCCAATGATATCGAGGAAATTGTAAAGTCTGGTCAGATTCAGCCGGGTTGGCAAAAAGAGTTTCCACATAACTCAGCGCCATATACGTCAACGATTGTCTTCATGGTGCGTAAGGGCAACCCGAAACATATTAAAGATTGGTCTGATTTAACCAAACCGGGCGTACAAATTATTACCCCGAACCCGAAAACTGGCGGTCTCCCACGTTGGGTTTACTTGTCAGCTTGGGGTTATGCTTTGAAACAGCCGGGTGGTAATGAAGCCAAAGCCAAAGATTTCGTGGGTAAAATGTACCATAACGTAAAAGTGATGGACTCTGCGGCACGTGCATCGATGACTACTTTTGCTGAACGAGGCATCGGTGATGTGTTATTGACTTGGGAAAACGAAGCTTTAGTTACGCAAAAAACTTTGGGTAAAAACAAATTTGATATCGTATATCCATCGATGTCGATTTTGACTGAGCCTTCAGTGGCAATCGTAGACAAAACTGTCGATAAAAATGGTAATAAATGGTTAGCTCAAGGCTATATCAATTATCTTTATTCTCCATTAGGTCAAGAGATGGCAGCTCGTCATTTCTATCGTCCACGTAATGCAGCAGTTTTAGCAAAATATAAAACTCAGTTCCCACCTTTAAAAACTTTTACTATTGATGAAGTCTTTGGTGGCTGGGCAAAAGCACAACAAACACATTTTGTGAATGGTGCGATCTTCGATCAGATCTACAATAACAAGCGCTAATACATCGAAATCTAGGATTTGAGATGTTCAAAGACCTCCTTCGGGAGGTTTTTTAATGGATGGCAAAAAATAAAAACGGTTTTCTCTATAGAAAGTAATATTTCTGTACAAAAAGACGTTTGGAGCTTTGCTAAAACAAGGTAATAATGTGCAGTTACATTTTTAGCTGTGTTGAACGAACCCTTATGTCGCATATTTCTGTATTACTTCATGAAACTGTTGATGCTTTACTGGCAGATCGCAATACAGGAATTTTCGTAGATGGCACATTTGGGCGTGGTGGTCATACGCGTTTATTACTGTCTAAATTAGATGAAAACGCACGTGTTTATGCCTTTGATAAAGACCCGCAAGCGTTGGCTGTTGCAGCAGAATTAGAACAAGAAGATGCGCGTTTTAAAATCATTCACGCTAGTTTTGCCGATTTAAAAGAGGAACTGCGTAGTCGTGGTATCGACTTGGTCGACGGTATTATGGCGGATTTAGGGGTATCATCTCCGCAGCTAGACCAAGCAGAGCGTGGCTTTAGCTTTATGAAAGATGGCCCACTCGATATGCGTATGGACAATTCACAAGGTCCAACAGCCGCAGAGTGGTTGGTTGATATTGAAGAAGAAGATTTAGCTAATATTATTTTTAAATATGGTGAAGAGCGTTATAGCCGCCGTATTGCCAAAGCGATTAAAGCGGCAGGGTATATTGAAACCACAGCTCAATTGGCCGAAATCGTGAAAGTTGCCCACCCGAAATGGGAAAAAAATAAACATGCAGCGACACGAACTTTCCAAGCAATTCGTATTGCTATTAACAAAGAACTCGACGATATTGATATCTTCTTACCTCAAGCGGTGGAGATGCTGAAACCTGAAGGCACTCTGGCAGTGATCAGTTTCCACTCTTTAGAGGATCGTTTAATTAAACAATTTATCCAAAAAGAATCTACACTTGCAGAAGACACAGGCTGGGGTTTACCACAAAAACGCGAAGATACCCGCCGCTTAAAAAAAGTGTCACGAATTAAAGCAAGTGAAGAAGAAGTTAAAGCCAATCCACGATCTCGTAGTGCTTGGCTTCGTGTGGCAGAGCGTTTAGCTTAAAAGGCAAAGAATGAAAACCGAAGCAATCGAAAAAAACTCTGATCAATCGCAGTCTAAGAAAATCATTACATACAGCATTTTATTGCTCTTGGTTTTTGTGAGTGCGATTATGGTGGTGTTTCAAGTTTTTGAATATCGCCAAGATTATCGTCAATTGAGTACCTATATGCGTGAAAGGGATGACCTCAATGCAGAATGGGGACGTTTGCTGATCGAACAACAAACTTTTGGTGCAACAGCCCAAATTGGGACACGTGCAGTTACCCAATTACGGATGTATTCGCCTCCTATTGCACAAACCGTTGTTATTTCATTGCCACAAACTCCAGAACAGAAAAAATAGGCTGCCGGTCACATGGTTGAAAAGAGAAACAAACAAACTCCGCGTAAAAAACAGCAGTCTGTTACTGGTCGTACAGCCATTTCGGTGGAGATGTGGCGCTATCACTTGATGTGGGCGGTGGTTTTACTGTGCTTTATTGCATTGGTCGGGCGGGCTTTTTATGTACAAATCATCAATAAAGACTTTTTACAAAATAAAGCCAATGCCAAAATTTTAAGAACTGAAACCTTAAAAGCCATGCGCGGTGTAATCTATGACCGTCACGGCGTTCCTTTAGCCATTAGTACTCCGATCATGAAAATCGTGATCGATCCACGTGATTATTTTGACAATAAAAAACTCTTTGAAGAAATTACGGCCGAATTGGCTAAAGATCCAAACAATCGTAAGTTAAAACGTCAATTACCAGATAAAAATCTGAATTTAGATGAACTCGCTGATGCTGTAGGGATGGATCGTGCTGAACTGAGACGCAAAATGAATGAGCGTCCACGTTCACGTTATTTAGTTTTAAAGAAAGAAGTGCCGCCACAACAAGCTGAATTGATCATGAAACGTGACTTTCAGGGGGTATATACCGAGAAAAACTATAAGCGCTACTATCCACAGCCTCAGCCAAACTCACAAATTATTGGTTTAACCAATAGTGAGGGTATGGGCATCGAAGGTTTAGAGATGCAATTGAATGAACGTCTTGCAGGCGTAGATGGTGCGCAGCAAATTGTCCGAGATAAAAAAGGCAACCGCGTTAAAGACCCTGAGATCGTGAAAGAAGTTGAGTCGGGTGAAAATATCACGCTGAGTATTGATTCACGTTTGCAATACATTATGTATCGTGAGTTGACTGCAGCCGGGGTAGCCAATAACGCACGTTCTGCCACAGCGATTGCTGTCGATGTCAAAACGGGTGAAATTTTAGCGATGACGTCTTGGCCGTCGTACAACCCAAATGATAAAAAAGGTGTCTTAAATAAAGATGCCATGCGTAACCGTGGTGCAATTGACTCATTTGAGCCGGGTTCAACTATGAAGCCAATGACCGTGGCAATGGCATTGGAAAGCGGTAAATACACGGCAAATACGGTGGTAAATACCACACCGGGTTCTATGCGTGTAGGGAATCATACTATTCGAGACACGCATAACTATGGTCCTCTGACTTTGGGTGGCATTATTCAAAAATCGTCTAACGTCGGTGTGGCAAAAATCGCTTTATCTCTCCCTTATGAAACATTACCAACGTTCTATCAACGTCTTGGCTTTGGTCAACGTTCAGCGGTGAAATTCCCCGGTGAAAGTGCTGGTCTGATTTTGCCGAAGAGCAAATGGAATGTGTCTGAAGTAGCAACCATGGCTTATGGTTATGGTTTGAACGCTACAGTGCTCCAACTGGCTGATGCTTATGCCATGATTGCCAACAAAGGCGTCAAAATGCCACTGAGCTTGTACAAGCTTGAGGAAAAGCCGAAAGGTGAGCAGATGGTTGACCCTAAAATTGCTGATCAAGTGCTTTTAATGATGGAAGCAGTGACCTTGCCGGGTGGTACGGCACGTCAAGCCAATATTCCGGGTTATCGCGTGGCGGGTAAAACTGGTACAGCACATAAATTACGTGCAGACCGTAAAGGCTATTCGACTTCAGAATATCGAGCACTCTTTGCCGGTGTTGCACCAGTGAGTGATCCACGTTTGGCCATGATTGTTGTAGTGGAAAACCCGACAGGTCAGTATTACGGTGGTCTGGTGGCTGCACCAGTTTTCGCTCGTGTAATGCAAGAATCTTTACGTTTAATGAACGTACCATTAGATAAACCTTTAGACACTCCTAAGATCCAGTAATAGGTGATGAATGAAAATTACGTTTCAAGATCTATACACCGTTGAACAGCCCGCTGAATGGATGTCGCAATCCTTTCAGGGCTTCAATCTGGATAGTCGCAAAGTTACAGCAGGGCAAATATTTATTGCCCTGACTTCGTTTTCGCAACCTGAAAAAACAGCACAATTTGCACGTGCAGCGTTAGAGAATGGCGCGTTGGCTGTCATTTCAGAAACTGATTTGGGCTTGGATCAAAGTGTCGTGATCGCGGATGTGCGTCAATTGATGGGGCAGTGGCAAAAGCAATATTTACAGGCGACTCAACCAGCTCAAGCTGCACGGATTTTGGCTGTGACGGGTACCAATGGTAAAACCACGATCTCACGCTTAATCGCTGAATTACTCATGCTGCAAGGCAAAAAATGTGCAGTGATGGGAACCACTGGAAACGGGATTTTACCGAATTTAGAAGCCTCATCTCACACTACTTTAGATGCGTTACATATGCAAAATGCATTGCATGCCTATGCGCTTGAGGGTGCAGAGTTTGCTGCCATAGAGGCAAGTTCGCACGGATTAGAACAAGGTCGATTAAATGGCTGTGCAATTGAAATTGCCGCATATAGCAATTTAAGTCGTGACCATTTGGATTATCATAAAACCCTTGAAGCCTATGCTGAAGCGAAATCACGTTTGTTTCAGTTTCCATCGCTCAAAGTTGCAGTCATCAATCTCGATGATGAACATGCAGAAGTGATGCTGAATGCCGCACGCCAAAATCCGGCTCAGCCTAAAATTTTGACTTATTCAACGCGTCAGGCTGCGGATTATCAAGTGACGGATATTCAATACAGCTTAACGGGCGCACAATTTAAATTGCGTACTGCTCAAGCTGAATTTGTGGTGCAAAGTCCATTATTGGGGCACTTCAATATTGAAAATATTGTGGCGAGCTTAATTTCAGCGGAGCAAGCAGGTTTTGACTTATCTGCCTTGATCGCAACTGCGCCCGAGTTAAAAGGTGCACCGGGTCGTATGCAAGTGATTCGTGATGATGAACGCCTGTTTGTGGTGGATTATGCACATACACCAGATGCTTTAGTTCAAGTGTTACAGACCTTAAAACGTCATGTATCGCAACAGTTATGGGCGGTGTTTGGCTGTGGTGGTGATCGTGACCGTGGTAAGCGTCCATTGATGACACAAGCGGCATTAAACCATGCAGATGTTGCGTTGATTACCTCGGATAATCCACGTACTGAAAACCCAGAACAAATTTTTGCAGATATGAAGGCTGGTATTGATTTTACTGGAAAAACTGTCCATGAAATCCATGACCGCCGTGAAGCGATTAAATTCGCAGTCAACCATGCCCAAGCGGGTGATATTGTGGTGATTGCTGGTAAAGGCCATGAAAACTATCAAGAAATTGATGGTGTTCGACATTGGTTTGATGATGTGGTGGAAGTGAAATCAGCGATTGATTCACAACATCACAACACTGACTCGGCTTATCCAGCGCAATAGGAAACAGATATGCATACTTCAACGACCAGTACGGTTCCGTTAGAACCATGGACTGCCGAACAGTTGGTTCAAGCGACACAAGGTCACTGGCATAACAATCAAGCGCCGACAGGTTCTGTAAAACGAATTTTGACCGACTCACGTCATGCAGAGCAAGGTGACGCTTTTCTTGCCCTGAAAGGTGAACGCTTTGATGCGCATGACTTCCTTGCTCAAGTGGCTGAAAAGGGTTGTGAAATTGCCATTGTCAGTCATCCGGTCGATGTGGATATTTATCAGTTGGTGGTTGCAGATACACGTTTGGCGCTTGGACATTTGGGTGCATTTCGTCGTGCCCAAAACCCAGCTTTAAAAGTCATTGCCTTGACAGGAAGCAGTGGTAAAACCACAACCAAAGAGATGCTCGGGAGTATCCTTTCTCGTCTTGCACCAACATTAATTACGCGCGGTAATTTAAATAATGACCTTGGTGTGCCGATGATGTTACTTGAGTTGCGTCCAGAACATCAGTATGCCGTGATGGAGCTTGGTGCCAGTCATAAAGGTGAAATTGATTACACCTCAAATTTGGTACAGCCTCAGGTTGCCGGAATTTTAAATATTGGCACCGCTCATATGGGTGAATTTGGTGGGCGTGATGGCATTTGTCGTGCCAAGTCTGAAATTTATGCACATATAGCGAAAACAGGAACATCGATTGTGCCTGCGGCAGATGATTTTACAGATGCCATTCGTCAAGCTGTGCAAACTGAGCAATTAATGAGTTTTGGTCAGGGCGGGGATGTCTTTGCGACTGAGACGGAGCTTCAGGCTCAATCTTCACGTTTTATCTTAAATACCCCACAAGGTGCACGTCCTGTTCAACTGCCATTTGCTGGTGAACATAATGTGCAAAATGCCACTGCAGCCGCAGCTTTCGCGTTGTCGATTGGTGTGAGTTTAGATGATATCGTTGTGGGGCTTGAACATGCGACAGGTGCCAAAGGCCGTCTAAACTTTATTCAACATAAAGATTATTTGTTTATTGATGATACTTACAATGCAAATCCAACCTCAATGCGTGCTGCTGCTGATGTACTTGCGCAGCAAGATGGCATCAAAGTCATGGTCATTGGGGATATTGGTGAGTTAGGTTCATCTGCTGCACAGCAGCACTACATGTTGGGACGTGATCTTGTATCACACTCTGGTCTTCAATTTGTCGTTGCTGTCGGTGAGTTTTCACCTGCTGTGCAAGAAGGCGCGCGCAGTACACAATATGGTAAAAAATTACAGGCCTTTCTTACTCAAGAACAGGCTTTACCGTTATTAATTAGTCTAGTCAAAACACATCAGCCTCAGTCCATGAGTTTCCTGTTTAAAGGTTCTCGTTATACCCACATGGAAACTTTGATGGCTGAATTGATGGAGAAACTTTAATGCTGTTATGGTTATTTGAGCAGCTTGCGGGTTATCACAGCTCGTTTCAGGTTGTTCGTTATTTAACGCTTCGTTCGCTACTCAGTGTCTTAACGGCATTGGCCATTGGTCTGTTGCTTGGACCTGTGATGATCCGCAAATTGCAAGCTCTCAAATATGGTCAGGCAGTCAGTTCATTTGCACCTGAAAATCATGCCAAAAAAATGGGCACACCGACTATGGGCGGTGTGTTGATTTTACTGTCTATTGGGATTTCAACCTTACTTTGGGCCGATCTTTCAAACCCTTATGTATGGATTGTACTTGTCGTGATGGTGATCTTTGGTGCTGTGGGTTGGGCAGATGACTGGATTAAAATCCGTTATAAAGACAATGCCGGTCTACCTGCGAAGAAGAAATTCTTTTGGACTTCTGTGGCATCGTTAGGCGCCGGTATTGCACTTTATGTGATTGCGACACAGCAAGCAAACCCAGTACATACCTCAAATATGTTGGATCTGCTGATTCCATTCTTTAAAGAAATTAGCATTCCATTGTCTATTATTCCACTCGGTATTGGCTTTATTGTCTTTACTTATTTGGTGATTAACGGCGCATCTAATGCTGTGAACTTAACCGATGGTTTAGATGGCCTAGCAATTATGCCAATTGTTCTGGTTGCCGCTGGTTTAGGTGTATTTGCTTATCTGGCTGGTGATGTTCGTTTTGCCGATTATTTACATATTCCTTATGTGAAATATGCATCTGAACTGGTCGTGATCTGTGCGGCAATGATCGGTGCTGGCTTAGCATTCTTATGGTTTAATGCGCATCCTGCTCAAGTCTTTATGGGTGATGTTGGTGCTTTATCTCTAGGTGCGATGCTCGGTACGATCGCAGTCATGGTTCGTCAAGAAATCGTTTTTGCCATTATGGGCGGTGTCTTCGTGGTTGAAGCTATTTCTGTCTTCTTGCAAATTGGCTCGCTGCGTATGCGGAACAAGCGTGTATTCTTAATGGCACCGCTGCACCATCACTATGAGAAAAAGGGATGGCGTGAAACTCAGGTGGTGATTCGTTTTTGGATTATCACAATTATGCTGGTAGTTTTGGGTCTAATGACTTTAAAATTACGTTAAGCAAATAAATAAACGAAACCGGCATTTGCTCCCACAGATGCCGGTTTTTTTATTTCAAAAATATAGTGGAGTAAATGATGAACCTGTTGATGTGTCCTGTATGCCGTGAAGCATTGAAACTCACAGAGCGGACATGGCGCTGTGAAAATAATCATAGCTATGATGTTGCAAAACAAGGCTATGTCAATTTACATGTGGTTCAACATAAACACAGTAAAAACCCGGGTGATACGCCAGAATCTGTACAGGCGCGCCGTGCGTTTTTGAGTGCAGGTCACTATGCACCTTTGCAACAGGCTGTGGTGGCATTGATTCAAAAATTGCGGGTTGAAAACTTGTTGGATATTGGCTGTGGTGAAGGCTATTACACCAATGCGATGCAAGCTGAAGTACTACAATGTGTGGGTGTCGATATTGCTAAAAATGCTGTGCAAGTCGCCGCTAAACTGAATAAAGAGGTGACTTGGGTGGTAGGGACAGGGGCGACCTTGCCTGTGTTAGATCACTCAATTGACTTGTGTACGAGTTTATTTAGTCCTATTCCTCAAGAAGAAATCCTTCGTGTGTTAAAGCCTGAGGGGCACTTGATGGTGGTCACACCTGCGCCAGAGCATCTTTATGCAATGCGTGAAGCCTTATTTGAAGAAGTAAAACCCCATGAACCGCATAAATTTGTGGAACAACTAGCTGCTGACTTTGAATTGGAAAGTGAGCAAGTGGTACAAGCGAAAATGTCACTTTCTCAGCAGGATCTCAAAAACTTAATTGCAATGACGCCTTATGCCTATAAAGTGAAAGCTGAGCGTCGAGAAGCTCTAGAAAAAAATGAACAATTTGAGTTGCAAGCGCAGTATCAAATTTATCTCTTTAAAAAGAAATAATGCATTGGAAGTGATAAAAAAAGCCCTCGTTTGAGGGCTTTTTTTATGCAGCTTATTTACTGAACTTGATCGATGAGATGATCAAGTGCGTCAGTTTTATGCTCTGTACCTTGTGGTTTAGGCTGCATTGGTGGTGGCGCAGTTCGAGTAGGTGCAAGATTGGTTTCAGCAGACCGTGGAAGATCTTCAAAATCATTTTGCGTAGCCTGTGGTTTTGGTACAACAGGAGCAGGACGATACAGCGGTTGAGCCATCGGCGGCGTTGCTGCACGATCTTGTTCAGGTTGACCTTGAGTCGCTTTAGCTGAATTGCGATTGATTGGATTTTTGGCATGAGTGTCTAAACGCACCCAAGCTTCAGGTGTGCCTTTGAGTGATTTCGCCATAAAATCTGACCAAATCGGCAGAGCTGCAACACCACCATATTCACGACGACCTAAGGTAGAGGGTTGGTCAAAACCGACCCAAGCCACAGTGACTAATTTTCCATTAAATCCAGCAAACCACGCGTCTTTTGCATCATTGGTTGTACCGGTTTTACCACCTAAATCACCGCGACCAATTTTTAATGCCGCACGACCTGTACCATGTTGGATCACGTCACGCAAGATGTTCGCCATATCAAAGGCCGAACTTGACTTCAAAATCCGCTGAGCTTGTTTATAGTTTGCTGCTTCAGTATCGGAAATTTTTGATTCAGCAGGTTTATTATCCTGATTAGTGACTTCAATCACTTCATCATCCGGCGTGGTCGGATCTGCTGATTCAACTTCGTCTTTTTGATTGATACATTGAATACATGCATATTCAGGATTGGCTTGATAAATCACTTTGCCATAAGCATCTTCAATACGGCTAATAAAGTGCGGTTGAATACGATATCCACCGTTGGCAAATGTCGCATAACCTGTCGCCATTTGAATCGGCAATACCTGTGGGGTACCTAAAGCAATGGTGTAGTTACGTGGAATTTGGTTTTCTTGCAAACCAAAATCCATAAATAATTGGCGAGTACGTTCAATCCCGACGACTTGTAATAAGCGAACTGAAACTGTGTTACGTGATAAATAGAGGGCGCGGCGTAGAGGAATCATCCCCAAATAGCGACCGTCAGAGTTTTTAGGCGTCCATTTGCCAATCGTAATTGGATTGTCATTGACCATGGAGTATGGAGTCATACCGCGTTCAAGTGCTAAAGCATAAACAAAGGGTTTAATGGTTGAACCCGGCTGACGCCAGCCTTGTAGAGCACGGTTAAATTTAGATTGATAAAAATTATAACCACCGACAATGGCTTCAATGCCACCATTATTGGGGTTGAGTGCGATCAATTGACCTTGCGCTTTTGGAATTTGCACCAAAGCCCATGAGCTTTTATCAGCATTCGGACGTAGGCGAATAATATCTTTTACTTTAACAATTTGTGAGGCTTTGCTTGGCGCATTGCCTACACTATTGGCATTGCGATAGGGACGTGCCCAAGACAGACCTGACCATGGAACAGTCACACTACTGCCGTCTTGCATCAACACTTCGATGCTGGTGTTGTTGACTTTAGTGACTTCGGCAGGATAAGTGTTAGCATATGGAATAAAGTTTTTTAATGGCTCATCATGTGCTTCTGCACCACGCCAACCATGTCGTCTATCGTAAGCTTCAAGACCATCTTGCACAGCTTGCTCAGCATAGGCTTGGCGTTGGCTGTTGATGGTGGTATAGACTTTATAGCCAGAATCTGTCGCTTGTTCGCCAAACTTTTCTACGAGCTCAGAGCGAACCATTTCCCCGACATAGGGGAATTTGTTGCTAACTCCGCGGTCAGGCATATCGAGATTAATTGGTTCAGCAATTGCTTCTTGATATTCCGATTGATTGATATAACCCAATTGCAACATACGTCCTAAAATCCAATTACGACGCTCTAAAGCACGTTTTGGATTGGCTACAGGATTATATTTTGATGGTGCTTTGGGTAGGCCTGAAATCATTGCCATTTGAGCCAAGCTCAAATCTTGCAAGCTCTTGTTATAATAAATTTTTGCAGCTGCTGCGATCCCGTATGCATTTTTGCCCAAAAAGATTTTGTTAACATACAGCGTTAAAATTTCTTCCTTACTTAGATTTTGTTCAATTTTTCGAGCAAGGAAAACTTCGGTTAGTTTACGTTTTAAAGTACGCTCTGGAGTCAGATAATAGTTTTTTGCAACCTGCATGGTAATGGTTGAACCACCCGTTTGCACATCTGAGCCTGTAATACTTTCACTGACGGCACGCCCCAATCCTTTGAAACTAATTCCGCTGTGTTCAAAGAACGAAGAATCTTCCGCAGCTAAAAAGCCATGAATGAAATGAGACGGGATTTGGTCGTACTCTACAGGAACCGAAAGTTTGCCACCATATTCTGCAATCAGCTCATTATCAGCACTATAAACTTGCAATGGTTTTAATAATGGAGCCTTTTTTAAGATGGACATTTCAGGCAAAGACGGGGCAATATAGAGATACATGCCATAGAAACCCATTGGAATTGCGACCAAAACAATAATAATGGCCAAAAAAAATGGATGAACAAGGCCTGAACAAGATAGCTTTTTCATAACAAGTAAGTTTTAATAAGAGCTAATGGCAAACTAATTGGTGGTCAGTATATCCTTTCGATATACGGATTGTTAGATGAGTTATTGTATCTGTATAAAATTATAGACCAATGCTAATTAGTGGGTTAATTTTTTTGGGGATAAAAAAATAATAGGAATTATATTGTGCTCAGGTTATATCGTAAGCCAAATAAGGGGTTAATAGGAGTAGATATTAGTTCGACTTCTGTTAAGGTTTTGGAACTTTCTGTAAAGAGTGGGCGGTATTGGGTAGAAAGCTATGCTTTGGTGCCATTACCAGAAGGAAGTGTTGTTGAAAAGAACATATTGAATCCGGAAGCTGTCGGTGACTGTTTAGAGCGCGCAATTAATTTGGCCAATACGCAGACCACTAATGCAGCTTTGGCGGTTCCAACGTCGATGGTGATTACAAAAATCATCGAAATGGACGCAGATATGAACGATGATGAACGTGAAATTCAGATTCGTGATGATGCTGAGCAATATATTCCGTTCCCACTTGATGAAGCGAGCCTTGATTTTGAGGTCTTGCCAGATCGTCTGTCCAACCCAAATCGTGTCAATGTTTTGCTTGTCGCTACGCGTATTGAAAATGTTGAAGCGCGTGCGGAAGTCATTCAGCTTGCTGGTCTTACACCAAAAATTGGTGATGTAGAAAGCTTTGCAATTGAAAATGCATTTAAAGTTTTTTCAGATACTTTGCCAATGGGTGTGAATACAGTGGGTATTTTAGATATTGGTCATAGTATGACGACCTTATCTGTCATGCAGAATAACAAAGTGATTTATACCCGTGAGCAAGTGTTTGGTGGCAAACAATTGACACAGGAAATTCAAAATCGCTATGCATTGTCTTTCGAAGAAGCAGGTCGAGCGAAAAAAACACGTGCCTTGCCAGATGATTATGATATCGAAGTCTTAGAACCCTTCTTAGAAGCTGTCGTTCAACAAGCAGCACGTTCTTTACAGTTCTTTTTCTCATCTTCACAGTTCAACGAAATTGACCATATTTTATTGGCAGGGGGGAATGCCAATATTCCGGGGCTTGCAAAATTACTTCAACAAAAATTGGGTTACCGCGTCACGATTGCCAATCCATTCTTACAAATGGGTTTTTCACCTCAAATTGATATTAAAAAAATTGAAAATGATGCCTCATCACTCATGGTGGCATGCGGTCTAGCATTGAGGAGTTTTGATTAATGGCAAAAATTAACTTGCTCCCTTGGCGTGATGAGCTAAGAGAGAAACGAAAAAAAGAATTTGTTGCACTTTGTATTGGGGCTTTCTTAATTGGGGTAATTGGGGTTGGTTTAACATGGTTGTACTTTGATCACAAATTAAAAGATCAAGAACAAGCGAACCAATTGATTATCAGTCATAACCAAAACTTAGATGTTCAATTAAAGTCTTTGGATGGTTTACAAGAACAGCGTAATGCCATTATTGAACGAATGAAGTTGATTCAAGGCTTACAAGGTCAACGTCCAATTGCTGTACATCTTGTAGATGAATTGGTTCGTGTGACACCTGCCAATATGTACATCACAAAATTTGAACGTAATGGCGACAAATTTATGATCGAAGGGCGTGCGGAAAGTCCAAACACTGTTGCAGATCTACTGCGTAATTTGGAAGCATCACCTTGGTATCGTAATGCCTTCATGAGCTCATTCCTTGTGGCGGAAGAGAAAAAAGACAAAGCACCGACGTCAGTGGTTCCTCGCGTAGAAGAATCTTATGGTGCATTTACTGTGACTGCTGATTTGGAGCAAATTGCGCAGCCGACCATTAATGATCCAGCAGCAAATGCAGGACAGTCAGCTTCATCGGCGCAAACATCTGACGCACAAACTGCAGCAACACCAACTCCGGAGGCTGCAAAATGAGTCGTGATGAATTTGAACAATTGAATCAAGATGCTGTGGTCATTCCGAAAAAGAAAATGACTTTTGATAAGTTTGTACAGCAGTTCAATACGCTAGATCCGAATAACTATGGTAGTTGGCCAATTTCAGTCAAAATTACATGTTGGGTTTTTATCATTATCCTAGTGGCAATTTTGGGCTATTTCTTGGCGATTAAAGACAAGATTGAAGCTATTTCAAGTGCCAATGCGCAAGAACAAAATTTGTTAAATGAGTTTCGTGAAAAAGATTCAAAACTACGTAATTTGCAACAATATCAATTGCAGTTGCAGGATATGGAAGCACGTTTTAATCAACAGTTAGAACAATTGCCGAAAGAAACTGAAATTCCAGGTTTGGTTGAAGATATCAACTTAACAGGCGTGAATTCTGGATTGAAATTTAAAATTATTCGTCTTGAGCCTGAAGTGAAGCAAGAGTTCTTTACGGAACAGCCAATTCATATTGAGGCAACAGGTGATTACCACGCCTTTGGTTCATTTGTAAGTAGTATTGCGGGTCTTTCACGGATTGTGACTTTGCATAATTTAACGATTACAGCAACTGAAAATAAAGAAAAGAACTCAGATATTCCAAAAATTGACTATGTGATTTCTGCAAAAACATATCGTTATGAAGGGAATACTGAAAGTGCTGCGAAAGCTGCAGATTCAGCAAGCACACAGGAGGCTCCAAAATGAAAATGAATAAATTGGCACTTTCTGTGATGGTTGGATTTGTATTGGCTGGTTGTGAATCACGTATTGATGTAGTCAATCAAGAGATGGCAAATATACGCAATCAAGCTCCACTAGCGATTGAACCTGCGCCAGATTTTGTACCTGTCGAAACTTTTAATTATGCGGCGCATTCTTTAAAAAGTCCGTTCTTGCCAAGTTCCTTGGCAGCAGAACTTAAAATCATGGCCGGTAAGCGTGTTTATCCAAACTTGAGCCGTCAGCCTCAACCTTTGGAGAGTTATGCACTCGAAACCCTGAATATGAAGGGTAGTATGCGTAACCAATCTGGGCAAATATTAGCCTTGATTCAGACACCTGATGGTGAAGTTGAGCGTATTCAACGTGGAAGTTATATGGGGCTCAATCATGGTCGAGTGGTAAATATTACCCCGACTCAAATTGATTTGATTGAGATTATTCCGGATGGGCGAGAAGGATATGTAGAGCGTCCTAGAAGTCTCATATTAATTGGACCAGCACCTTAAGCTTAAAGGAATAAAAATGAAGAATAGTGTACAAGATTTTATTTTTGGGGATGGCAATACAATGAATCATGTGTTTCGTCAGTTTTCGATGGGGGCTGTTGCAATGGCGATGATGCAAGTTGCTAATGCTCAGGTGAGTGTAACCAATGTGGTACCAATGCAAATTCCAGGTCAAGGGACTGAAATTCGCGTAATGTTTAATGGCTTGCCGCCACAACCACAAGCTTATCAACTCGATCAACCATCACGACTAGTTTTAGACTTTGATAAAGCACAGCAAAATTTAAAACAAAGTTCAATTCCTGTTGCAACGGCTGAAGCGAGCACTGTGGATGTGAGTTCGGATGCACAACGTGCGCGCTTAACTGTGAATTTAGCCAATGCTGGCGCTTTTACCACGCGTGTTGAAGGTAATACCTTTATTTTAAAAATCAACTCTGCACAAGCTGCAAATTATGTACAGCCTGTAGCACAACGTCAGCAACAGGGCATCTCAAATATTGGTTTCCACCGTGGTTCTAATGGTGAAGGTCAAGTTGTTGTTGATTTACTGGGTGGAAATACTCCCGTTGATGTTCAACAGCAAGGCAGTAAAGTGGTGATCCGTACTTTAGGCAATAAAGTACCTGCACATTTGACTCGCCGTTTAAATGTCAATGATTTTGCAACACCTGTTGCAACGGTGGATGCACATAATGATGGCGGTAATGGTGTGATTACCATTCAGTCGACGGGCAGCTATGAATATATGGCGTACCAAACTGATAATAAATTAACGGTAAGTTTGAAACGTCCGGAAGATAAAAATCCATTACGTCCTAAAGCTGCCAATCATTATATCGGTAAGAAGATTTCATTAGACTTCCAAGATATTGAAGTACGTCGTGTGCTGCAACTTTTGGCTGATTTCACTGAAATCAATATGGTTGCTGCTGATACGGTTCAAGGAAATATTACACTTCGCTTAAAAGATGTGCCTTGGGATCAAGCACTAGATATCATATTGAAAACCAAGAATTTGGACAAACGTCGTAATGGTAATGTGATTTGGATTGCGCCTGTATCTGAGTTGATTAAAGCGGAAGAAGAAGAAGCAAAAGCCTTACGTCAAAGTATGAAGTTGGCACCATTACAGACTGAATATTTAACGTTAAGCTATGCAAAAGCTGCTGAGATAGAGAAGCTGATTACGCAGTCTAAAACTGCGGGTAATAGCGGTTCGTCAAATAATAGTAATAATGCTGATGATGATCGGGGTAATTTGTTAAGTCCACGCGGAACGATTTCTGCAGATACGCGTACAAATACACTGATTATTAATGATACCGCGCAAAACATTGATCAGATTCGTAAGATGGTGGATTTGCTTGATGTATCAGTCAAGCAGGTCATGGTCGAAGCACGTATTGTAAAAGCATCTACTGATTTTACCAAAGAAATGGGTGTGAAATGGGGTCTCTTGTCTCAAGGGATTAACCAAAATGACCATTTATTGGTGGGTGGTAGTGATACTACGCTTTGGGACTTAAAAACACCGGATGATGATGGGAAATATACGATTCAGCGTCCAAGTAACTTAAACGTGGACTTAGGGGTGACTACTGCAGGTGCCAGTCGAATTGCGTTTGGCTTAATTAGTCTTTCTGATTTTATGTTGGATTTAGAGCTTTCTGCTTTACAAGCGGATGGTTATGGTGAAGTCATTTCTACACCAAAGGTACTGACAGCGGATAAACAACCCGCCAAAGTTGCATCAGGTCAAGAAATTCCATATCAAACCACAACGGGTACAGGTTCAAATGCGACTTCTTCTACCGAGTTTAAAGAAGCTTTATTAAGTCTGGATGTCACGCCTAGCATTACTCCAGATGGTAAAGTGCAAATGAAGCTGAATATCAAGAGCGACTCACCAGCAGGATATGCACAAAATGGTGAAATCATCCTGAATAAAAATGAAATTAATACCGATGTCTTAGTCAACAATGGTGAAACTGTTGTGCTCGGCGGTATTTTTAATCAGGAAACACAAAGTAAGCAAACTAAAGTACCGTTCTTAGGTGATATTCCTTATGTGGGTCGCTTATTCCGTAAAGATATGAAAAGCGATGCAAAAAATGAGTTACTGATTTTTGTTACTCCGCGAATTGTTAATGACAGTGTTACCAGAAATCATTAATATATTTTCAATTTAACAAAAGAAATAGGTGACTCCTTGCCAAGCAAAGAGTTTGAAACCCTACCAAATATCTATTTGGTAGGGCCAATGGGGGCAGGAAAAACAACCGTAGGGCGACATTTAGCAGAATTGTTAGGACGTGAATTTCTAGACAGTGATCATGAAATTGAACGTAAAACAGGTGCGACCATTCCTTGGATTTTTGAAAAGGAAGGGGAAAAAGGCTTTAGAAGTCGTGAAACGAATGTCATTGATGAGTTAACTGCAAAGAAACAACTGGTCTTGGCGACTGGCGGTGGTGCTGTGACTCAGCCCCCAAATCGTGAATTTTTAAAACAACGTGGTATTGTTGTTTATCTATATACTCCGGTGGAAATTCAGTTACAACGAACCTACCGCGACAAAAATCGCCCACTTCTTCAAGTGGAAAATCCAGAGCAAAAGCTACGAGATTTATTGGCTGCCCGTGATCCTCTTTATCGTGAAGTCGCGCACTATATTATTGAAACCAATCAAGGTGCTGCGAGAGATCTTGCGCAAAAAATTTTTAATTTAATTGTTTCACAAAATATATCTCGTTAGAAAAGGTTAAATTCATGCAAACCTTACATGTTGAACTCGGTGATCGTCGCTACCCTATTTTTATTGGGAGTGACCTTAATCCACAAACTTTACTTGAGCCTTATGTTCAGGGTAAACAAGTGATGATTGTCTCTAATACCACAGTTGCACCGCTCTATTTAAAACATTATGTAGAAGCAATTGAGGCATTAGGGAAAACTGTTGCGACATGTATTTTGCCTGATGGTGAAAAGTATAAAAATTTAGACCATTTGAATTTAATTTTTGATGCCTTGCTCGAAGCAGGCTTTAACCGCGATTGTACGGTTTTGGCATTAGGTGGTGGTGTTATTGGAGATATGACCGGTTTTGCCTCTGCATGCTATCAACGCGGTGTGTATTTTATTCAAGTACCGACGACTTTACTTTCTCAAGTGGATTCAAGTGTTGGTGGCAAAACAGGGATTAACCATCCACTAGGTAAAAACATGATTGGTGCCTTTCAGCAACCCCAAGTGGTTCTTGCGGATATGGCGCAATTAAAAACTTTGCCAGCGCGTGAACTTTCTGCAGGTTTGGCTGAAGTGATCAAATATGCGTTGTTGGGTGATGTTGAATTCTTAACTTGGCTTGAACAGCATATGGATGCTTTAGTTGCAGGTGATGCAACTTTGTTGGCTGAAGCGGTTTATCGTTCATGCGCTCATAAAGCGCGTATTGTGGCTAATGATGAAAAAGAACAAGGTGAGCGTGCGTTATTAAACTTGGGTCATACCTTTGGCCATGCGATTGAATCGTACTTGGGGTATGGTGAATGGTTACATGGCGAAGCCGTTGCAACAGGGATGGTGATGGCTGCAGATTTGTCCCATCGTATGGGCTGGATCACAGTTGAAGATTTAGAGCGTACAAAAAAAATCATTTTACGTGCACAATTACCGATAGTTTGTCCTAAAATTCCGCTAGAGGAATTTTTGGCGTATATGTCCCATGATAAAAAAGTATTGAATGGGCAATTACGACTTATTTTACTGAAATCATTAGGTCAGGCCATCATCACCAAAGAGTTTGATGTCGAATTAATGAAACAGGCAATTTTGGCAAATCAGGCAGAGTAGATACATCATGGCAGCGCGGCAGTCTCAATGGCAAAAAGTTCATCACTACACATGGTTGGTGGGTGGAGCTGTGTGTCTGTTCGCTGCATTGGTTTTTTGGGCGATTACAGATACCAAAGAATTGGTTGAAGTTGAAAAACAAGCGGAAACCGAAGTCGATTTACAAATTCAGCCAGAGAAAGTGGCAGCAATGTCCCATCTTGGTGCATTAAATGACGAAGTGCGTCCGCTTGATATGACGACCCGTGTGGTTGCTACGGCTCAACATGAACCAGAATTTCGCGGCACTAAATTTATCAATGATTCTGTCAAGCTTTATGGTATTGAATTGTTTAGGGTTTCTGAAGAAGATATTTTAAAAAGCTTCTTACGCAAGCAGCCTGAGCGTCACAAATTTATTTATCTACGTCTTTCTGGTGAAGATCATCCTGAGCAATACGTCATTTTAACAGGACCATATTCGTCTCAAAATGATGCGAAAACTGCAATGTCGATCCTCAATATTGCTTTGCCTGCATCAATTAAACCTAAGGTTGTGGAATTTAAACAATATCAAGCATATGTGAATGACTTAGGCGCGGAAGAAATGTCGTCGAGTCAAAAGTTATATGCTGTTAAATTAAAGTCTGTGCCTTTACCGAAAATTGATGAAGCTCAAATCGCAGCACGAAAAGCAGCGGCTGCAGCGACAGTAACAACTCCAGCTAATGCAACAACAAGTACTACGGTGACTCGCCGTGATGCTGAAGGGAATGTGATTGATGTGCAAAAATCACAAAGTAGTGTAGATGCACCACGTCCAAAACCTGCACCGGTAGAGCAAGAAGTAACCGATCCATTTAATTAGTTCTAAAATAGCGCAAGATGTCTTAGGAAAAGTCTAAACTGCACAGAAAAAGTGCATAAAATTATAAAAGAACAATTTAAATTATTTGTTATAACTAAAAAATGTTTGTAATCAGCCATCTTAGGAGAAAATGCATCAAGTTGGCATGTAAATTGCTTATTTGGTGCGTAAATTGAACTTTTCTCCCTGTTTTGGCGCGAAAATGATTCGATAAAAGTGCGAAGTCATTAATCCAGTCGTTATCCCTGATCTGAACTGCAAAAGCAGAAAATTTGACTTTTATTCATGCATCTAAGATGAATTCGGTTTATCTTAAGGGTGTGAATAAGAAATAATTTTGCTCGACAGAACAATTCATGTGAGTAAGTTAAGACGAATCGCAACAAGAAATTAGTTTGTTAAGTGCTCGAAAGAGCTGTAAAGAAAAGAAGGGTACGCTATGCACATGCCATCGCCTAATACTGTAGCTCCCGCTCAAGGTTTATACCAACCGGATGAGTTTAAAGATAACTGTGGTTTCGGTTTAATCGCCCATATGCAGGGTGATGCAAGCCATGATCTCGTCAAAACCGCAATGCATAGTTTAAGTTGTATGACCCACCGTGGTGGTATTGCCGCAGATGGTAAAACCGGTGACGGCTGTGGTCTACTCCTTGCTATGCCAAAAGAATTTTTCCGTGAAGAAGCGAAAAAACTCAGTGACATTACATTGAGTGAAATCTTTGCTGTGGGTACGGTATTTCTAAACCTAGACCCTGCATTAGCCGCACATGCAAAACAAATTTTAACCAAAGAAATCGAAGACGAAGGTTGTAAAGTCATCGCTTGGCGTGTTGTGCCAACTAATAACGATGCGTTGGGTTCAATCGCGATGCAGTCATTGCCTGCATTTGAACAAATTATCGTGAATTGCCCAATGGGTGTTTCAGAGGTTGAATTCAACCGTAAGTTGGTGATGGCACGTCGTCGTGCAGAACAACAGCTGACTGCTGACCCATACTTCTATGTAACTACTTTATGCTCAACTGTGATCAGCTATAAAGGTTTGATGATGCCAGCAGCCATTGCTGATTTCTATACCGATCTTGCTGATGAGCGTCTAAAGTCACACATCGTAGTATTCCATCAGCGTTTCTCAACTAATACCTTGCCTCGTTGGCCATTGGCTCAGCCGTTCCGTTACTTAGCACACAATGGTGAGATCAATACCATTACTGCTAACCGCAACTGGGCAATGGCACGTACACCAAAATTTGAAAACCCATTATTGCCGGGTTTAACTGAGCTAAATCCAATTGTAAACCGTACAGGCTCGGATTCTTCAAGCTTAGATAATATGCTGGAAATCCTTGTTGGTGGCGGTATGGACTTGTTCCGTGCGCTACGTATGTTGGTTCCACCAGCTTGGCAAAACGTTGAAACTTTAGATGCGGATTTACGCGCATTCTATGAATTCAACTCGAAGCATATGGAAGCATGGGATGGTCCAGCAGGGCTGGTAATTCAAGATGGTCGTCATGCGATTTGTATGCTTGACCGTAATGGTTTACGTCCAGCACGTTGGGTAATTACCAAAAATGGTTACATCACATTGGCATCAGAAATTGGTGTTTGGGGTTATGAACCTGAAGACGTTGTATCTAAAGGTCGTGTCGGTCCGGGTCAAATCTTGGTGATTGATACCTTTACCGGCAAAATGCTCGATACTCAAGATGTGAGTAATCACCTCAAACGTATGCGTCCGTACCGTCAGTGGTTACGTGAAAACTCAGTACGTGTCCAAGGCAGTCCAGAGCTAGAAGAATATTTATGTGATCAAGGCTTAAAAGGTGATGACCTGAAAGCTTCACAAAAAATGTTCATGGTGACATTTGAAGAACGTGACCAATTGCTTCGTCCAATTGCTGAAAGCGGTCAGGAAGCCGTGGGCTCAATGGGTGATGATACGCCAATGGCAGTATTGTCTCGTCAAGTCCGCCATGTGTCTGACTACTTCCGTCAGCAGTTCGCTCAGGTTACGAATCCGCCAATCGATCCATTACGTGAATCGATCGTAATGTCGTTAGAGACATGCCTCGGCCGTGAACAAAATGTATTTGAACAAGGTCCAGAGCATGCAGATCGTCTGATCATTTCAAGCCCAGTATTGTCAAATTCGAAAATGCATCAAATCCGTACCCTTGGCCGTAAAGGTTACGAAATTGCAGACATCGACCTAAACTATGCAGAAGATGAAGGCTTAGAAGCTGCTATCGCGCGTATTTGTGAAGAATCAGCACAAGCGATTCGCGATGGAAAAACATTACTTGTATTGTCTGATAAGAAAATCCGTCAAGGTTTCTTACCTGCCAATGCCTTAATGGCAACTGGCGCGGTTCACCACTATTTAATCAATGTGGGTCTGCGTACTGATACCAACATTATTGTCGAAACTGGTTTGGCACGTGATGCACACCAGTTTGCGGTGATTCTTGGTTTCGGTGCGACAGCGATTTATCCGTACCTAGCTTATGACGTGATCAATGACTTAATCGCGAAAGGCGAGTTGTTGGGTGACCCAATCCATGCGCAAGCGAACTTCCGTAAAGGTATTGAGAAAGGCTTATTGAAAGTACTTTCTAAGATGGGTATTTCTACTGTTGCCTCTTACCGTGGCGGTCAGTTGTTTGAAGCAGTCGGCCTTTCTGATGAAGTGGTTGCAAAATGCTTTACTGGCGTACCGAGCCGTATTAAAGGCGCAACATTCTCTGATCTAGAAAATGACTTGAAAAAATTGGCAGATTTGGCGTGGAAATCACGTAAGCCAATCGATCAAGGCGGTATGCTTAAATTTGTATTCGGTAAGGAATATCACGCATTTAACCCAGACGTGATCAATGCGCTGCATAAATCTGTGCGTTCTGGTAATTATGCGGACTTTAAAGAATACGCAGAGCTAGTGAATAACCGTCCAATCGCGACGATTCGTGACTTATTTAAGCTAAAAACAGATCAATCGATTGCACTCGATCAAGTTGAATCCGTAGAAGAAATTCTGCCACGTTTTGACTCTGCAGGTATGTCTTTAGGTGCATTATCACCTGAAGCGCACGAAGCTATTGCAATCGCTATGAATACCATTGGTGGTCGCTCGAACTCAGGTGAGGGCGGTGAAGACCCAGCGCGTTACGGCACTATTCGTAACTCGAAAATCAAACAAATTGCATCTGGCCGTTTTGGTGTGACCCCTGCATATCTAACTTCTGCAGAAGTCCTTCAAATTAAAGTGGCACAAGGTGCAAAACCAGGTGAAGGTGGTCAGTTGCCGGGCGGTAAAGTGAATGGCTTAATTGCACGTTTACGTTACTCAGTACCGGGTGTGACATTAATTTCTCCGCCGCCGCATCACGACATCTACTCAATCGAAGATTTATCACAGTTAATTTTCGATTTAAAACAGGTTAACCCACAGGCGATGGTGTCAGTTAAGCTGGTTTCTGAGCCCGGTGTTGGTACGATTGCGGCAGGTGTGGCAAAAGCATACGCAGACTTCATTACCATTTCTGGTTATGACGGTGGTACAGCGGCTTCTCCACTTTCTTCAATTCACCATGCAGGTTCTCCATGGGAGCTTGGCCTATCTGAGGCACATCAAGCCCTTCGTGTGAATGACCTACGTGGCAAAGTCCGTGTACAAACTGATGGTGGCTTGAAAACAGGTCTAGACGTTGTGAAAGCAGCGATTCTTGGGGCAGAAAGTTTCGGTTTCGGTTCTACACCAATGATCGCATTGGGTTGTAAATACCTACGTATTTGCCACTTAAACAACTGTGCGACCGGTGTTGCAACACAACAAGATCATTTACGTCAGGAACACTATATCGGTGAGCCTGAAATGCTGATCAACTTCTTCCACTTTATTGCGGAAGAAACACGTGAATGGTTAGCAGCGCTAGGCGTTGCAAGTCTGAAAGATTTGATTGGCCGTACAGATTTACTGGAAATGCTTCCGGGTGAAACTGAAAAACATGCACACCTTGATTTGAGCGCATTGCTCCAATCGCATCCTGCGGCTGAAGGCAAAGCACAGTACTGTGAAGTACAAGGTAATGCACCATTCGATAAAGGTTTATTGGCTGAGAAAATGGTAGCTGAAATGCTGCCAGCGATTGAAGCAGGCACAGGCGGTGAATATAGCTTCACTATCGGTAACTGTGACCGTTCAATTGGCGCGCGTATTTCGGGTGAGATTGCAAAACGTTATGGCAACCTCAGTATGGAAGCGCACCCTGTTAAAGTTAAATTAACAGGGACTGCAGGTCAGTCATTGGGTGTTTGGAACGCCGGCGGTTTACACATCAGCCTAGAGGGTGATGCGAATGACTACGTGGGTAAAGGTATGGCTGGTGGTCGTATCTCGATCTTCCCACCGAAAGGTTCACCATTCCAAACGCAAAATACTGCAATCATTGGTAACACCTGTTTATATGGTGCAACAGGCGGTAAATTGTTTGCTGCAGGTACAGCAGGCGAGCGTTTTGCAGTACGTAACTCAGGTGCGTTTGCTGTGATTGAAGGTGCAGGCGACCACTGCTGTGAATACATGACAGGTGGTATCGTGACTGTATTGGGTAAAGTGGGTCATAACTTTGGTGCGGGTATGACAGGCGGTTTCGCTTATGTGCTCGACCTCGACAATGACTTTGTTGACCATTACAACCACGAACTGATTGAATTGAACCGTATCTCTACAGAATCGATGGAAGAACACAAAGAGTTCTTGTGCCGTATCTTAGATGAACATATTAAAGAAACAGGTAGTGCTTGGGCGTATAAGATCCGCAACGAGTTTGACTTCTATAGCCGCAAATTCTGGCTTGTGAAACCAAAAGCTGCTAATTTGCAGACTTTGTTGAAAACAACTCAAGCTGATCCACAATAATTCCACTACTGCAGATTTGATAGGCAGGTGTAAGTCAAAACATGCTTACACCTACCCACGGAGAGAGACATGGCAGAGCGCCTAAATAATGACTTTCAGTTCCTGGATGTAGCACGCCAAGATCCAGAGAAAAAAGATCTAGTTGTCCGCAAAGCAGAATTTGTGGAAATCTATAAACCGTTTACAGCTGAAGTTGCAAAAAACCAAACACACCGCTGCTTAGGTTGCGGTAACCCGTATTGTGAATGGAAATGTCCAGTACATAACTACATTCCAAACTGGTTAAAACTGATTGCAGAAGGTCGCATTTTCCAAGCGGCAGAATTGTGTCATCAAACCAACACCTTGCCTGAAGTTTGTGGTCGTGTGTGCCCGCAAGACCGTTTATGTGAAGGCGCGTGTACGCTAAATGACGGCTTTGGTGCAGTCACCATTGGTAATGCTGAAAAATACATTAACGATACGGCTTTTGCATTGGGCTGGCGTCCAGATATGTCACACGTTAAGTGGACAGACAAAAAAGTTGCGATTATTGGTGCAGGTCCTGCTGGCCTTGGCTGTGCTGATATTCTTGTACGTAATGGTGTGAAGCCAGTTGTATTCGACAAACGCCCTGAAATTGGTGGTTTGCTGACATTTGGTATTCCAGAATTCAAAATGGAAAAAGATGTGATGAAACGTCGCCGTGAGATTTTCTCTGGCATGGGCGTTGAATTCTGTCTAAATACTGAAATTGGTACAGATGTGACCATTGATCAGCTTTTGGCTGATTACGACGCTGTATTCATGGGTATGGGAACCTATACTTACATGAAGGGTGGTTTTGCGGGTGAAGATCTTGTTGGTGTGCATGATGCACTGGATTTCTTGATTGCCAATGTCAACCGTACGCAAGGTTGGGAAAAAGATCCATCTGAATACATCAGCATGGAAGGCAAAAAAGTGATTGTTCTGGGTGGTGGTGATACCGCGATGGACTGTAACCGCACCTCGATCCGTCAAGGTGCCGAATCCGTTGTCTGTGCCTACCGTCGTGACGAAGAAAACATGCCGGGTTCACGTCGTGAAGTGAAAAATGCGCGTGAAGAAGGCGTAGATTTCCAATTTAATCGTCAGCCAATTGAAATTGTAGGTGAAAACGGCAAAGTGACGGGTGTTAAAGTTGTGACTACACAGCTTGGCGCACCTGATAGTCGCGGTCGTCGAAGCCCTGAACCAGTTCCGGGTTCAGAAGAAATTTTACCAGCAGATGCAGTATTGCTTGCCTTCGGTTTCCGTACCAGCCCTGCAGATTGGTTTACTACATCAAACATCAGTATGGATGGTTCAGGTCGTGTCATTGCTGCTGAACAGCAAGAATTTAAGTTCCAAACATCGAATCCGAAAATTTTTGCCGGCGGTGATATGGTCCGGGGATCTGACCTTGTGGTAACCGCAATCTGGGAAGGTCGCCAAGCTGCAGAAGGTATTCTTGACTACTTAGATGTTTAAGTCACGATATGCCAGTCCTTGTAATGGATTAATTCAAAAACCCGCTTCGGCGGGTTTTTTATTTTTTGGAATTTACCTCAAATGACACGTGAATGGATTTTGCAGATAAATACGCTGAAAAGTTGTCAGACAGCGCTTTAGAATGGTGAATTATGCAAATGTGCTAGCACATTTTGCCATGTGTGAAAGAGCTTAGGAATTACATACTGCGATCATGATCTAAATCTTAGGAAGCGACAATGACGCAAGTGACGACACAAAAAACATATCTAAATCGTCCTAAAGCCATTGGCATTACGGTACGTCGAGCACAATTCAATCCTAAAGCGATTCGCAGGCATTATTTTGCCAACTCACCGGTTATGTCGCATTTGTTGACGGCATTGTCATCGACCTTTCCCATTGGTGAGCAATTCTTTGTGCATAGCGTGCGTAATGTACGCGATAAAGTCAGTGATGAAAAATTACAAGCTGAGATCGCGGCATTCATTGGGCAAGAAGCGATGCATTCCAAAGCCCATGCTGAATTTAACGATGCTTGGCGCAGTGAAAGCTATAATTTAGATCGTTTCCAAGCATGGCTGGCACGTAAAGATAGCTATGTAAAAAACTTACATCCAAAAATACAGTTGGCAATTACCTGTGCATTTGAACATTTTACCGCTTTGCTTGGTGGTTATATTTTAAGACATCCTGAAGTATTAAGTACTTTAGATGATGATGCAGTGAAACTTTGGGTTTGGCATGCGATTGAAGAAATTGAGCATCGCGCAGTGGCATTTGATGTATATCAACATGTCTATGGAGATGACAAAATACGCCGCATGATTATGCGCAGTGTGACCACGGGTTTTGCAAGTCTTACGTTTTATTCTGCAACGAAGCTATTTATGCAGGATAAGAAAAAAAGTTTGCCGAAGGTTGGTGGAAATATATTCGGGGCGTATTTATTGGCAAAAATGTTTATTCAATTGACGCCAGAATATTTGTCATATTACAAAGCAGAATTCCATCCGAGCGAAATTGATTACAGTCAGATCGTGAACTATTGGAAAGAACGCCTTGCTGATGAATATCAAATGGAAAGTTTTCAGACTGAAATTACACCGCAATTGTATAGTTAATTCAAAATGTTAAAAAAGCCCGAGTTGTGGGCTTTTTTTAATGCTAAATATTTTTCGAGTAGATCAGTTTAATCACAAAGAAAATACATAATTCATTCGAAAAATAGGGTTAGAATGAATTTATTTAAACAATTACAAATAAATACTTGAGGTTAAGGGTTATGAATTCAATGAAAAAAAGCATGCTCGCAATCGCATTAGTCAGTACATTGACCCTGAGTGGTTGTGGCTATAACACATTACAAGTCAAAGACGAGGCCGTTACAGCAGCATGGTCTGAAGTACAAAACCAATATCAACGCCGTGCAGATTTGGTACCTAATCTTGTCAATGTGGTTAAAGGCTACGCGAAACATGAGGAACAAGTACTGACCGAAGTGACTCAAGCACGTGCCAATGTTGCAGGCTTAAAAGTGGATAAGGAAGTTTTGGAAGATCCAGCACTGTTCCAAAAATATCAAGAAGCTCAAGCGCAGATGACCAGCGCACTTTCTCGTTTAATTGCAGTCTCGGAAAATTATCCAGACTTAAAAGCCAATGAGCAATTCCGTGATTTACAGGTACAGCTTGAAGGCACTGAAAACCGAATTGCTGTCGCACGTAATCGCTACATTACTACGGTACAAGACTTTAACGGCTATGCACGCCAGTTCCCGCAAGTGATGACGGCTAAAGTCATTGGCATGGATACTAAACCTAACTTTAGCGCAGAGCAAAGTGCACAAACTGCACCGAAAGTTGATTTTAATTAATTGGCGTCACTGCATTGTGAGGTGGGCTGATGGTGGATTTTGAGCTAAAACATACAGGTTTGTTGTGGTTGCAGCGCATGGTTTTAGCATGCTTATTGTGTGTGGTGGGTTTCACACATGCTGAAACTGCCACCGCTACAGATGTAGATGCTGAAACAGTTGTTGTCGGTAAAATATTAAAAGATCAGCAGTCAGCTACGCAAAAAGAAACAACAGCACAGCCTGAAATCAAAATTCAGCAGCCGGATATCGCCAATGATATGGCAGATGGCGAGTCGATTCGTGGCTTGCCGACGCTAAATGAACCGGTAGTTGATCAGGCAAATTTACTTTCGGCTGTTGAAAAGCAAGCCATTAGTCAGAAAATTCTACAGTTGCACGAACAAGGTAAGGCACAAATTGGTGTCGTGATTGTGCCAACCACAGGTCAAGAAGATATTTTTGATTACGCCATGCGTGTTGCAGAAAAATGGCAACTCGGTTCAGCAAAACGTGACAATGGGATATTGATGGCGATTGCTGTGAATGATCACAGAATACAAATCCTGACGGGTTATGGGCTGGAAGGAATCATGCCCGATATCATCGTTAGTCGAATTATCCGTAATCAAATCACACCGTATTTTAAGCAAGCCCAATATGCTCAAGGCATAGATGCTGGCTTAACGGAAATAACACGTATTTTAAATCAAGACCCTGAAGTTGCCGCTCAAGCGGCCCAAGAGCTGAAAGAACGTCAGGAACAAGCCTTACACGAGCAACAAGCCAAAGAGAAAACGTTTACAACGGTTCTCATCATTTTGGTGATTGGTATTTTTGCATCCTTTATTGTGGGTAAGCGCTTAAGTGCGTCAACTGCTGCTGTTGCAGGTACCGTTGCGGGTTTGGTCAATGGTGCAGGTCTACTCACCAGTCTGTTGATGGGTGGAGCAATTTTCTTTCTACTCATAACTGCTATTGCTCAAACCATTTTTCAAATGTTCCTTGCCGGTGGTAGTGGGGGTGGTGGCCGTAGCGGAGGTGGTGGCTTTGGTGGCGGAGGCTATAGTGGGGGCGGTGGTGGCTTTGGCGGTGGGGGAGCATCAGGTTCATGGTAACGAAAACAGAAACAACAGAAATTGTCACCTGTTCTAAAACACAGGAAATACAGCAACCAAGTTTTAAACGCTGGTTGAAGCACTTTTTTTATATGCCTGCAGCAAACCGGTTTTTTAATAAGCAAGATCAGCAGGCCATTGCACAAGCGGTGACAGAAGCTGAGCATGGCCATGTGGGCGAAATACAGGTGGTGATCGAAGGGCATATTCCTTCGAACCAAGCCTATTATCAAAATACCCGTGCACGTGCTGAACAGCTCTTTGCTGAACTGGGTGTGTGGGATACAGAATTTAATAGTGGTGTTTTGCTTTATTTAAACTTGTGTGAACGTCAGGTGGAAATTGTGATTGATCGCGGGATGAGGCAGGCGACCGATGCCCAAGTATGGCAGGATATTTGCGCGCGAATTATCCAAAGCATGCAAAATAAACAATACCGAATAGCTTTGACGGTTGGTGTAAAAGAGATTGGTGAAGTGATGGATCACTTTTATGCAGGGAAGTCTGTAGATCGAAATAATGAAATCGCAAATGCGCCAATAATTTTGCGCTAAAAAACGGTGATAAAGTGACACAAATCGTCACTTTTAAACACAAAAAGAGACGCAATGATTACAAAAAATAAAAATATTTTTTTAAAGTGCTGTTTTTTCTGTCATTTTCACTATAATAAATCTTGGCACGCTCTGTGCTATTTATAAAACAAGCTACATAGCTTTATTAAATAATTAAATTAAAAAACATTTGTGGAGAATGTTATGAACGCTCAAAAAGGTTTTACCCTTATTGAATTAATGATCGTTGTTGCAATTATCGGTATTCTTGCTGCGATTGCGATTCCTCAATACCAAAATTACATCGCTAAGTCTCAAGTTAGCCGTGCTATGGCGGAACTAGGTGCTCTTAAAACAGCTTATGAAGATTGTTTAAATAATGGTAACAGTGCTGCTAAAAAATGTGCAATGGGTTGGACCGCTTCAAATATTCTAACTCAAACAACACCGGGAATTGAAGCAGATGGTACTAATACGGCGGCACTTGCTGAAGACGGTACTATCGTTGGTACATTCAGTGGTAATGCTGCAGAGACTTTGAAAGCTTCTACGGCTAAAACGGTAACTTGGACGCGTACTGCGGCGGGTGCTTGGTCGTGTACTACTACTGCACCTACTAAATATGCTCCAAGCGGTTGTCCTGGTGTTTAATTAATATTTTAGTATTTTGTTAAGATAATATGCTAAGTACTTGGATATGATTTTAACAATTGAAAAAGCTCTCCTTGTGAGGGCTTTTTTATTAAAATTTAGGGGAAATTATGGAAAATTCTAAACGTGTACAATTTTTTAAGTTACATTTTTTAATATCCTTTTTATGTGCATTATTGATTTTATATTTTATCAATTTTATTTGGTACCCTGCACCTTTGGCTATAGAAGAAGGCGTTGGTACTATTGCAATAATGATTATTACGATAGATATAATTATTGGACCTATGCTTACTTTGTTGGTGTATAAAGATGGCAAAAAAAGTTTGAAAACTGATCTTAGTATAATTATTTTTATTCAGATTTTAGCAATAGGTTATGGTTTGTTTAGTGTGGCATCTTCTCGGCCAGTTTGGATTGCTCAGAATGGCAGTATCTTTCAGCTTGTTAGGGCTAATGCTATCTTACCTAAAGATCAAGAGATGGCGGGTAAATTATATGAAAAGAACGGATGGGGGAAACCTCAATGGGTTAGTGTAAATGATCATCATCCTAGGTATGAATATTATGCGGAACAGACACTCGTACCTAACTTATATACTGATTTAGATATCGCTGTGCCAAGAATTCAAAAATATGCTCAAAGTTTAGAAAGTTTATATACATTTAATAAAGCTAAGGAAGTAGATCGAGAGTTGAAAAAATTTCCATTAGCCAATTCATGGATGCCTTTACGAACTACTGGTTTGGGTTTAGTGGTACTACTTGATAAACAAAACGGTTCAATTATTGGAATTTCAAATTTAAGGCCTTGGAAATAAACACATACGATAAGACTAAATTTGTCACATATTTTTGAACTATACTTTTTCTGATGTAATTTTATTTTAGCATAATAATTCTAGATCGATTTTATTGAAATTTAAAGTAAAATTAATTTTGAATACTAATAAATTTTAAATATTTAAAGTATTCTGACTTGAAATATTATTTTGGGTTGACTTTGATTGAACTGATGATTATTGTGGCAATTATTGATGTTATATTAGCAATTTCTATTCCTCTATATCAAGGGTATGTCGCTAAGTCTCCGATTGCAGCAGCATTAGCTAAATTGAATGGTGCTAAAACTCAATATGAGTTAATTATTAATGGAGTCTCTGATTCTTCAAGTAATAATTTTACTATCGAAAACATGTTTTTTTAATGATGAAAAGTCTAATATTTGCATTTATGTTATAAATTCACCATTTACAAGTGGTGTGGTTGATGAAGTATTTGTATGTCAAATAAATTACGTTGCGAGTGCAATACAAGTGTATGTTTGATTCGAGATGCGTCAGCGAGTTGGTCATGCACTACCTCTGTAGAAATTCCAGATAAATATAAGCCGAACAGTTGTATAAAAATTTATTATAAAACCCGCATCCGCGGGTTTTTTATTAAGTTTAAATCTGACTTTGAATATAATTTTCTATACCCACAGAATCAACAAGGTCTAGCTGTGTCGTAGTCCAATCCAACCATTCTTCTTCTTTCTCTAAAATTTCTTGAGCCAGATCTCGAGTGACATAATCTAACTGTTCTTCTGCTAGTTTAACTGCAGTTTGAATGGCTTCAATGTTCTCTTTGACTTTACGCACATCACAATTCAGTACTTCAACCGTGTGTTGACCAATATACAGCTTACCGAGGTGCTGCAAGTTTGGCAGGCCTTCTAAAAATAGAATACGTTCAATAATTTTATCGGCATGCTTCATTTGACGGATTGATTCTTTATATTCTGCTGAACCAAGTTTCTCAATGCCCCAATCGTTAAACATCCGTGAATGAAGAAAATATTGGTTAATTGCAGTTAAATGATGATAAAGCACCTGATTTAACTGATTAATTACATCACGATTGCCTTTCATGTCTGACTCCTTAACTGCAATAAAGCTCGAACTAAGCAATATAACTTCGATATTAGAATAGAAATATCTTAAACAACAAAGTGTAATTTAGCGAGTGTTTTATAGAACAGCAAATGAAAATCACAATCAAAACAAGGCGCTAATTTTCAGGGTTTTAATAAATAAAAACCCGCTTAGAGTCAGAAGCGGGGGAGGAGGAATGGTCTGAGACCATTGGTTTTATAATTATGATTGTTGAGGAAATTTAAAAGCTTGGTTTATGCAGCAATTGCGATCCGGGCTGCAATTTGCGCAACTTCATCACTGATGATCATACGAGCTTCAGGAGCACAGCGACCACAACAGGTGCCTAAATCGAGCATATCGCGAACTTCACGATAGCTTTCTGCACCATTGGCAATTGCATCTTTAATGTCTTGATCAGTAATACCACGGCACAAACAAACGTACATGAATCAAACCAAGTGAATAAATGGGATAAGTAATATTATTGATAATTATTATCGTTTGTCAATAAAAATCATTTAAAAATGCTTTTAAAGTGATTGGGTTTTTGAATAAAAAATGTCATTTAAGCGGAAATCTGAGTAATGCTCAGATTTCCATGTGAGGCTTTTGTTCTTTTAGAATGTGATATTTAGTGAAGGGTTTAAGCGATGTTTACTAACTTATTGATTAATAATCACCACGCCATCCATTTCAACTAGGGCACCTTTTGGTAGGCTAGCTACACCGAGTGCTGCGCGTGCTGGGTAAGGTTGAGCAAAGTATTCGCCCATAATTTGGTTGACCAATTGGAAGTTAGAAAGGTCAGTGAGGAAAATATTCAGCTTAGCGATATCTGCTAGCGTACCACCTGCAGCTTCACATACTGCTTTTAAGTTGTCGAATACACGGCGAATTTGAGCTTCAATGCCTTCTACCAGCTCCATGCTATATGGATCTAAGCCAATTTGACCTGATAAATACAAAGTGTCGCCCACTAAAATGGCTTGTGAGTAAGTACCAATTGCAGCGGGTGCATTTTCAGTATGGATTACCTGGCGGGACATCTATTTCTCCTATTATCATCACAGACACAGCACATATACATATGCGGTGTCAGGTTAGCTGGCAACTTTCGCAGGCTCAGCAATGGCAACAGGTTGTGCCAAACGACTGATGCGTGGGAAGCCAAAATTCATTCTTAAATTACGGATAATTTCGGCAATTTGTTTACGATTGTGTACAACAATATTCACATAGGTTTTTTCTTCATGTGAACGGACAGTTTCTACACCGACTTTTTCTTTACGGCATAGATAGATCAGCTCTGAAATTTGTTCATCATTTAACAGCATGTTTAAGCATAAATAGGCTGTAAAACTAATGTCCTCACTGTCTTCTGTAGTCCAGTGTAAAGGCATGATATTTTCAGGATGTAAATGCTGTTCATGCAATAAGTTGTGACAACGTGAACGGTGCACAATCAAACCACGACGCGATAAATGACCTTGAATGGGATCGCCTAAAACCGGGTTACAGCAGTGCGCATATTTAACGTCGACACCATCAGTACCCAAGATTAAGCGTGCAGAGTTTGAAGTCTGAATGGTATCTTGAGCATATAAATGATTGGCAACCAATTGAGGTAGTAAGTCCCCCACAGCAATCTGTTCAAATAATTGTTCTTTATCATTTAAATGACGCCAATTCAGCACATTTTCCCAATCCGCTAATGTCAAATCACTTACAGAACGGTTAAAGAGTTTTAATGCGCGATTTAAAGCTTGCTGACCAACTAAACGTTGTTCATCTTGGTCTTGGTCACGGAGGATATTTTGTAACGCGCGGCGGGCTTTTTGGGTATTAATAAAGCTTAGCCAGTCAGGGTTTGGTGTTGCAAGAACATCAGTAATAATTTCAATCACTTGACCACTCAGTAATGGTGTTGAAAGGGGCTTGGTTTCCCCATCAATTTTCGCACCAACGGCATGGTTGCCCAAAAATAAGCTTGCTGAATAAGCGAAATCAACCGCTGTGGCACCCTGAGGGAGTTCATGCAAATGACCATGTGGGGTATAAACCCAAATTTTCTCTTGATGTAGATAATCGAGTAATTCACTAAATGTGGTCTTGGCACATGCGCCATCGACTAACACGTTTAAATTTTGCATGGAGGCTTGGATCGCTGAGCGACAAGCTTGTGGTGCATTTTCACCGAGAACCACACCAAAGCGCGCCGCTTTACGCATCAACTCCGTTTGGATGGTCAGAGACAAAATAGTCTTTTCGCCTTTTAAGCGCATCATCAGTGACTGGTTGCCACCGGGTAACGGGCGACGGATATGATCGGCGTAATTAAGAACTTTAAAGCTTTCTTTGAGAATGTCAGCAAGTCGGTCACAGTCTGCGATGCTTTGTAAAATAATTTCAAAGGCATGACTATGGGTGAGCTCTTGCAGATCGATATCGTTTTTTACAAAGTGGCGAAGTAATTCAATATTATTATTTTTCTTTTTAATTCGACCTGAAATATGGTGCTGTTCTAGTAGGGTGGTAAGGTTGTTTTCCCACTTGGTTTGGTATTCGCAGCGTTTCGGTTTGGTTTGTAATAGAGCTTCTTGGACATTGTTATACATATCTAAGTCTAGATTTTGATAACACAAATGTTCAAGGTTGTCGGCCATTTCATTCATACCGACAAGGCGTGCCATAGGCACAAAAATTTCAAAGGTTTCTTGGGCAATACGAGCACGCTTATCGGGGCGTAAAGCACCCAGTGTGGTCATATTGTGATAGCGATCTGCCAGTTTAATAATAATGACACGTGGGTCTTGTAGGGTGGCTTGCAGAATTTTACGGAAGGATGCAGCTTTATTATATTCTTTATCGCTAGAATGGCTGAGTTTGGTGACGCCATCGACGAGTTCAGCAACGGTCAGACCAAATTTTTCAGTAATATCTTGTTTGGTAAATTCAGTATCTTCGATGACATCATGTAGTAAAGCAGCCATTAAAGTTTCCGCATCAAGACGCATATGCGCCAAAATACAGCTCACCGCAATTGGGTGAAGGATGTAGGGTTCGCCACTTTTACGTGTAATGCCATCATGGGCAATATCCGCATAGTCGCAAGCTTCAAGCACGCGTTCGACATCACTTACTGAAAGGTAAGCGTCGATAATCACATTTAACTGTTGCTTGGCTTGGCTGACCATTGGGCCTGGCATAGAACACCCTTTTACTACTAATTTACAAATGAAACGGTTAATACTTTAATGAAATGCATATCGCATGACTTGTCAATTTTTTAGTTTAAAAAAATGAAAATCTTTTTTGCTTGCTTTGCACTTCTTAAGCTTATGTTATAACTGTTCTGAGTAAAATATTAAAGAGAATCCATAAAAAAAGCCTAGTTAAAAACTAGGCTTTTAAGGTCAGGTTTATCTTATTGGAAAGAAAAACCGTCTAAGTTTAGGTTATTTGCAGAAAGTGCAAGGTCTAAACTTGAAGTTTGGTAGTCTTGTTCACGTTGTTTCAAAATGTCTTTAGAAACGTGACCCGCTGCGATTTCACGAAGAGCAACAACGGTTGGTTTGTCATTGTCCCACTCAACAGTAGGTTCGATACCTTGACGTGCCAATTGACGCGCGCGTTTGCTTGCCACTAGTACAAGCTCAAAGCGGTTGTCTACATGGTCTAAACAATCTTCAACGGTTACGCGTGCCATAAGAATTCTCGTTTGAATATAAATTTTTAACAGACTGTGCAGTATAAGGTGCTTTGTCTATAGACTCAAGTTTTAATCACTGTTCCGTAGGGGTGATTAATTTCTCAATCAATTTTTCGTGACGCATGGCCTGTTGTTTTAAAACAAGACGATTGGCAATAATCACGGACTCTAAGTCATGCAGTGCTTTATTAAAGTCATCATTAATAATGATATAGTCAAAATTAACGTATTGCTGCATATCTTCTACGGCACAGCTAAGACGATGTTCAATGACTTCAACAGAGTCTGTACCACGATTGGATAAACGTTGACGTAAATCGAACTGACTCGGAGGGAGAATAAAAATTTGTCTAGATTCAGGAAAAAGTTTACGAACCTGTTCAGCACCTTGCCAGTCAATTTCAAGTAAAACGTCATGACCTTTGGCCAATTGTTCTTTTACTGTGCGCTGTGCAGTACCGTAATAATTACCAAAAACTTCTGCATATTCAATGAAGCCACCTTCATTTACTAAAGATAGAAAATCTTCTTTTTTTGCAAAATGGTAATGTACGCCGTCTAATTCGCCAGGACGCTGACCACGAGTGGTATGAGAAACAGAGACATGTAAATTGTTTACACGTTCAAGCAGGGCTTTAACGAGGGATGTTTTGCCCGTTCCCGAAGCAGCAGAAACGACAAACAAGAGACCCGACATGATATTTTTCCTGATATGATAAAATATCTTCTCTATTTTAGAGCAGACGCGCGCCAAACAAAATAGTCAGACGTCTATTGTTTACATTTATTTCAAGTGATACCCGTAAAATTGAGTGGGCATTGAGGATTCTATGGAAATTGTTTTAGCCAATCCACGCGGTTTCTGTGCAGGTGTTGATCGCGCCATCGCGATTGTGAACCGTGCACTGGAATGCTTTAACCCCCCAATATATGTGCGTCATGAGGTAGTACATAATAAATTTGTGGTGGACGACTTGCGTCAACGCGGTGCGATATTTGTGGATGAACTGGATGAAGTGCCTGATGACAATATCGTGATCTTCAGTGCGCATGGTGTATCTAAAGCGGTACAACAAGAAGCTGAGCGCCGTGGGCTAAAAGTTTTTGATGCGACTTGCCCTTTGGTGACTAAGGTACATATAGAAGTGACCAAGTATGCCCGTGAAGGTGTGGAAGCAATTTTGATTGGTCATGAAGGTCACCCAGAAGTTGAAGGGACAATGGGTCAGTATGACACCAAAAATGGTGGTTCGATTTATTTGGTTGAAGATGAACAAGATGTTGCTGATCTAAAAGTGGTGCATCCTGAAAAAGTAGCGTTTGTAACTCAGACCACGCTTTCTATCGATGACACAGCAAAAGTGATTGATGCCCTACGTCAGAAGTTCCCTGAAATTCAGGGGCCGCGCAAAGATGATATTTGTTATGCCACTCAAAACCGCCAAGATGCCGTACGTGATCTGGCTGAGCAGTGTGATGTTGTATTGGTTGTGGGTTCGCCGAACTCTTCGAATTCGAACCGATTACGTGAATTGGCAGAACGGATGGGTAAGCATGCGTATTTAGTGGACAATGCCGATCAGTTACAGCAAGAATGGTTTAATGAACAGACTAAAATTGGTGTAACTGCAGGAGCATCTGCACCTGAAATTTTAATTAAACAGGTAATTCAGCGCTTACAAGATTGGGGAGCAAAAGCACCGCAAGAACTGGATGGTCGTGAAGAAAATATTACATTTAGTTTACCAAAAGAGTTACGTATTCCTGTAACTCAGGCATAAAGTGTTAATGACTTAACATTCTGAATTTTTTAAGAATTGACAGATAATTGCTTTTTGGCAATTATCTGTTTTTTTATGCCTTTTATCCTAATTTGTGTTTGTTTTGTAATTTAATTAGATATTATTTTTAATAGGGTAAAGTTTGGCGCGCCTTGGGGGGAGTATGCAGAAAAATAATGGATTTACGTTAATTGAGCTGATTGTGACAATTGCTGTGATAGCAATTATTGCGGGAATGGCAGCGCCATTTATGAATAATATGCTTTTAAATCAGAATCTAAATAAAAGTACGAATACTTTAATCTCGGTAATGAATGAGGCAAGAGCTCAAGCTGTATTAAATCGTCAAAATGTAGAGGTTGATCTTTCATTAAATACTGTTACCCCGAGTAGCGCTGAAAAAGAAAAAATGAGAGAAAAGCTTTTGTTTGGGTGGAGTCCTTCTGGTAAATCTGAATTAAAAACATCAGTTAGCCCTATTGTATTTGATATGACAGGAAGAGTGAGTAGTTCAATGACTGACGTAGTCATTGAAGTCTGTAACGAAAATTCCGGAGAGAAATCAAAGATAATTACGATTTCAAGAATGGGGATAATTCAACAAATTGTAGAGGGTACTTGCTAATGCATCATTACATATCAGTACAGAAAGGTTTGGGATTGATGGAGGTCCTAGTCGCGCTATTAGTGCTAGCAATAGGCGTGCTTGGATTTATTGCATTGCAATATCGTGCAATTGAGGCATCGGCTGAAAGTACCTATCGAGTAGAAGGCATGAGTTTGGCTCGTGATTTTGCCGAGCGCATTCGTGTAAATCGGGGTGCTTTGGAAAAATATAAGTCTGAAATAACAACGCCGGCTGAACAAAAAACGTCTACTAAAAACTGTTATCAGACCGCATGTGATGCAGATGAAATGGCTGATTTTGATGTTTCTGAAATTGTTAAAAAAGCACATGAAAAAGCTATGGCAGTAAATTTGATCGATTGTCAGGGGAATGATGATGGTCGTGCATGTATATATGTCGCGTGGGGGGAGACAAGCCCGACGAATGAAACGGATGCAGGGGCTGGTGGATGTACTAACTCGACTTCTTATGATCCAAGTTCAACATGCCTGATCATGGAGGTGTACTAATATGAAACTTCAACATGGTTTTACATTAATTGAGTTAATGATTGCATTAGCATTGGGTTTGATTGTTTCTGCTGCAGCAATATTGATGTTTATTACGGCTCAAAAAAGTTATGCTTTACAACAAGGTATGGCTAATTTGCAGGATAATACCACTTTTGGTTTGAATTATATTACTGACGAAATTAGATCTACTAATTTAAACAATATTAAATCCATCATAAATGACGAAACAACATATGGAGGAATAGTATTTACATCTGCTGCAAATGCACGAACTATTCCTGCAACTGATACCGTACCCAAAAAAGTATTTAGTAATTTATATCCAACATTAATAGGCGCTAATACGGCGGAATCTTTTTTGACATCTAGTGGGATTCATTCATCTAATGTCTCTTGTGCTGATGTAATAGATAATGGTTGTGAGTCGGGTGATGTGTCTAGTGATCAATTAGTTATTCAATACAAACCTCAATATGTCACAGATGATAAAGGAACAACAGTTACATCAGATGATATGTGGTTTGGGGGATACGATTGTGAAGGTAATAAAATTGAATTTTTAAAAACAGAACCTGCAAAGCGAATTATTGTACAGCGCTATTTCTTAAGGGAAGATACCGATAAAGGTACTGAACCAAATGAATCACTTTCTTTAGCTTGTGATGCAGGGTGGTATTGGGAGTCTTATAAAAATAGCGCTTCTGCAGACGTCA
Source organism: Acinetobacter sp. YH12023 (assembly GCF_013420135.1). Lineage (NCBI taxonomy): Bacteria > Pseudomonadati > Pseudomonadota > Gammaproteobacteria > Moraxellales > Moraxellaceae > Acinetobacter > Acinetobacter sp. YH12023. Next base: position 23,630 of record NZ_VOYU01000008.1, on the reverse strand, counting down.
ATCCAACAGTATTAACTGATTTTGGTGGTCAGGGTGAAATTATAATGAAACGAGTTGACCACTTTCGGGTTTTATTTGGGATTCATACAAAAAATGGTTATGAATATATTTCTCAAGAAAAATATATGGATTTAACAGAAGAGCCTAAACCGCGGATTTTATCTGTACAGTTAGGGCTATTAGGTCGTTCGACCCAAAGTGTTGGGAGTGATTCAGCTTTTAAGGATGATCAAGAATTTAAAGTTTTGGATCAGACAGTCGTTGTTAAAACGCCAAAAACTAATTCATCTTCTAAGTACGTAAGACAGGTTGTGTCGCAAACGATTGCGTTACGTAACACGTTTGGGGAGCGAGGAAAATGAAAAATCAAAATGGTGCAACCTTGATTGTTGTATTGGTACTTTTATTGGCGATAACTGTAATTGGAACATTAGCTATAAAAAATAGTGTAGTGGGTTTAAGCATTGCTACAAACAGCCAAGCTCAACAACTACTTTTACAAAATGCTGATTCAGCTTTTTTTAGTGTGGAAAAAGAAGAGAACTTAATTCAAAGTTTAACCACGAGTGGAATGTTTGGTTATATCAGTGGGGCTGAAAATAAAGATAAAGAATTAGTATTTTGTTATAGAGGTGATAAGGCGGACTTTTTTGATATTAATCGTGCCAGCATTATGCAATGGGAAGGTGGACAGTCAAAACCAACAGCAAATGCAATGGGAATGGATGGTTATTGCAGTACATCAACATCTGCTACAAGCAACTTTTTTACGAGTGGTCGTAAGGCTGTTATTACTCAAGTTGCTGTGAAATATTCAACTCAGTCTGATGCGGATCCATTTTATGGAATGCAGTTCGGTTCTGATGAAAAGGGTGTGAAGTTTGAAAAAAGTAAACCAGTGAAAGTGTTCGCTGTTTCGATTATGCCTGCGCTCAGCACAGCAGATCGCTCGAAAATTGATACTTGTTTTAATGCAAGAATGAATGAAGTTTCCATACCTGATGGTACGACAAAACCATCTAAAGTTGATCCCATCGAGGATGATCCAACTAAAAGTGTGACGGAATGTTTGTCGGGGTTAAATGTTCCATATACTTCACATGCGACTGAGTATGTGATTGCACAAGATTTTACGTGATTTGGGAGTAAGAAAAGATGAAAAAGATTGAACAGAATGCGATAAAAAAATCCTATCGTCAGAAAATTCTTGCGACCAGTATCGCAGCAATTTATACCAGTTTAGTTGCGACAAGTATTGCTCAGGCTAGTGATATTGATATTTATCAGGAAGCTAAAGCTGGTGACATATCTTTAATGTTTTTAATAGATACTTCAGGCAGTATGGGATACCCTCAGCAAGTTGGAAATGCAAGCTCTTGTGATGTTGGAAATAATACTGTTGAAAGTAGCAATAGTATTAATTCAACTAATGGAACTCCTGTTTATAAACGTTATTATTGTACTGTTAAAAATGCAAAAATTTATCATTATAAACGTGTAAATGTTGGAACATCTAAAAATCCAATTTATGAGGTTTATGGTTGTGGCATTGATGGTTCCGTATTTCAAAAAAGTTGTTTAAATTTAATATCCGGTTCAAAAGTGCCTGATGTTCCTTTAAATATGTCCAATGATGGTACTTATTGGTATACAACTGAATCAAATAAAAAATTTTACGATCGTATAACACGTGTAAAAGATGGGATGTTTGATCTTTTAAATGGTAATAGCTTAAAAGGGATAAACAAGTTAGATGATTCTAAAGTCATTGGTTTAACTACATATTCACGTGTTACAAAGACCAATAGTTCTGGTGAGCCCACTGATGCAGATGGTTATCGTGGGCAAGTTCGAATCCCTGCAAGAGCGTTGGGTGAGACTGTTAATGGCGTAACTCAGCGACAGATATTGCTTAATGAAATTGCAAAATTAGGAGCTAATAATGGTACTCCTACAGCGCATGCTTACGCAGAAGCAGCAGCAGCTTTAATGGGAACGTCTACTATAGGGCAAACATATAGTGGATTTGATTACGCAAGTAATGGTGCGACAAGTGGAAATAATTACGTTAAACCAAAAAGTATAGCAAATGCTCAGCAACAATTAGTTGCTTCTGGTGGAGTTGGAAAACAATGTAGTGGGCAGGGTGTATATGTATTAACTGATGGGGATCCAAATGCGAGCGGTTCAGCATATGGACTAATGAATAAATCTTTGGATGGTAAAGCTTTTTCATGTACTAATAGTACAGCAGGATGGGATTGTACTCATAAGTTTTCTCAGGCTTTATTAGGAGGAGCAAGTAATCCAACAGGATTAATTATTAAAACAGCAGTAGTGGGATTTGGTGGTGATTTTAATGTTATTCCCTCATTTAATCGCAAGCTTACTCAAAAAGAAAATTTAGATAATATTGCAAACTCTACTGCTACTCCTAATCAGAAGGAGGCTGCAAGTTGGGGAGTTAAAGCTGAAGGCGGGTGGTATTCTGGTAATAGCTCAAATGATATTGTTGACAGCGTAAATTCATTTTTAGGTGATTTGGGGGTTACTATCCCGTCAGTAACCACAGGTTCACCTTCTGTTCCGCAAGACGCTTTAAATCCATCAGTTATTCAAGATTTTGCATATTATCCTCAATTTCAACCAACCCCAGAGAAAAGCTTTCAACTTTGGGCGGGTAATTTAAAAAAATATGCTGTTATCAACGGTGTATTAAAAGATAAAAATAAAAATACTATTTTAGATGATGATGGTGCGATTAAAGATAATTATGACCTGTGGGCAGCATCAGTTGTTGATGCAAATAAAGAAGGTGATGAGTTTACAGAAGGTAGTACTAAGTTTGCATTGCGTGGAGGGGTGTTTTCTCAACTAAAATTAGGGTTTAGTGCGAGTGATAACACAAAAGAGCAACGTAAAGTATTAACAAATCGAGATGTAAATTCAGGTGTTTGGAGTGGTGGGACTAAACTTAGACAGGTCACTCGGGCTGATCTAACAAATAGTGTCTATAAAGCCGATAATGCAAATAATAGTTATCTTATGGCTTTGCTTGGCTATAACGTAAATGATTTAAACAACCCAACATCAACAACTTTAAATAAAGAGTTACGCCAAATCGGTGCAGTAATGCACTCATCTCCTTTATTAATTACGAATAAGGGTAAAATTGCATACGATAAAGATGTCAAGCGACTCAGTTCTGAGGGGCGTGAAGATTACATTTTATTTGGTACTACACAAGGTGTTTTACATGTCGTTAAAGCTGGAAAACAACGTTTAGAAAATGGCGATATTGTAATTGGTGATAAAAATGGATCTGGAATTTCTGATGCTGGTGGTGATGAAGTATTTACATTTGTGCCAAATGAAATGATTGAAAAGCAAAAAAATGCTTTTCTAAAATATGATTCTACAAATGGCGGTGTTAATAATCTTTATTATGGTATAGATGGGCCTTGGACCGCTTATACCGAATATGTGGTAGATGATAATGGTTACTTAACCGTTGGTTCAGGAAAGGGAACGCAAAAAGGCCGACAGATGGTATATGGTGGACTACGCATGGGCGGAAAAAGTTACTACGCGTTAGATCTGCAAAATATGAGCGATCCTAAGCTGAAGTTCCATATAGACCCAGAAAATCAAAAAGTTTTTTACAATAACACGTCTAAGTCGTTCACCCAACTTCAACATATGGGGCAAAGTTGGTCTAAACCAGCAATTGGTTGGATCAATTGGAAGGATTCAGCAGGAAAAACGACTCGTAAGCAAGTAATGTTTGTTGGTGGTGGTTATGATGCAAAAACTGGGACAACAGCATGTAATACTGGTACAGATACGGTAGCCAAGACCGTTGGATATGAATGTGAAAAATTTGCCCCTTCTGAATCAACGCCTGCAAAAGGTGCGGGTGTTTATATGTTTGATGCACAAAATGGAGATTTATTATGGTGGTCGGGTGCGAGTGCTACAACTAGTACAACAGTACCTTTAGCAACTAAAGTTTCAAACATGTACCATAGTGTTGTCAGTGAAATACGAACTGTAGATCGTGATGGAGATGATCTTATTGATAATATTTATTTTGGAGATTTAGGTGGGCAAGTATTCCGCGTAGACTTTAATAATAAAGCATCAACCTTAGGTACGATTGTTAATAATCCTGTTAGATTATTAAACCTTAATAAAACCGGTGGTATGAGTCCTCGTTTTTATGATATGCCTGCATTTTCTTTATATAGTGACCAAGGGGCGGTATTTGCTTTAATTAGCATTGGTTCAGGGAATCGAAGTAAGCCATTACAAGATTACACTACTGGTACAGCAGATTATGAGGCGGTTTATAATATTTATGATAAAGATGTAGCTAATAAAAATTTAATGTCATTATCTACTTATAGCACCAAAGATATAATAAAAGGTGATTTAGCTGTTATCACTGATACAGATAGAAAAGATGACACAACTCTTAAGGCCCCATATGCCACCTCTAAAGGATGGTATTATGAGTATAAAAATTGCTCAGGAACTGCACCATGTTCAAATTATAAAGCTCAAAGTGAAAAAGTATTTGGAACTCCTATCGCAATGAATTACGTACTTTACGTAACAACTTTTGATGGTTCGCGTCCGGGTATTTCGGGCGATTGTGGTGCTGGTGTAAAAGGTCAAAGTTACTTGTCACGAATTTGTTTGCCTTATGGTCAATGTGATAAAACAAAATTTGGTACTGAATGGTATGGCAAAGATGAAATTGGTGTAGGTATTCATACAGGTACAGTGGTCAGTGTTGATGACGGGTCTGGTAGTGGAACTGGCGGTGGAAATGGTGGTGGAAATGGTGGTAGTGAAAACAATTATTGTTTAAGTACTGGGACTCGAACTATTTATAATGGTCTGGGTGGTAATACCGGTGAAGCGAGTAAGATTTGTTTAATTCCTCAGCGTTGGTATGCCAAGTTACAATAGGTGGGCGGTATGTATAACAAAAATACTTTATTTGCTCAAAAAGGTTTTACTTTAATTGAGTTGATGGTTGTAGTTGTCATCATTGCAATACTTGCAGCTATTGCTATTCCTAGTTATCAAGCTTATGCAAGAAAATCTTTAGCATCGCAAGCACAACAAACGATGAAACAAATCGCTGTTGATTTGGAGAAGCATAAAACGCGTAATTTTAATTATTTAAATTTTACTGCTTCATCCAATTTGTTGGTTGTACCTAATGGTGCGACGGGCACTGATATTAAATATAATATTAGTGTTCGAGATGGAGCGAATACAGCAAATACTTTAAGTAATTCATCTTCTACCGGGCAAAGTTGGGCAATTATGGCTACATCAACCGATGAAAAAAATAATAGTTATGTAGTAACGAGTACCGGTATACAGTGTTTTAAGCAAGGGAAGACAATAGGTTTTGATTGTTCCGGAGCAGAGTCATGGTAAGAAAAAATGGCTTTACACTTGTTGAATTGATGATTGTTGTTGCGATAGTTGGAATACTTGCAGCATTTGCATATCCCTCATATCTTCAATATGTGAAAAAAACTAAACGTACTGATATGCAAGCAAATATGTTGCAAGTTGCTGCACAAATTCAGCGCTTTAAAATTGCTAATTTTAAGGTAACAGGTGTAACTATGACTGATATTGGGATTAAGACTACATACCCGATTCAGGGCAATCCTTTGTATATGTTAGAACTGCAATGGCTTGATGATAGTGGAGTTATTGATACATCCTCACCCTTAGGTTCAGAAAGGTGGTTATTAGTTGCTACACCAATTGCAACTTCAACTCAGCACCTTGATGGGCATATTGCACTAAATTATAAAGGTGAGCGGTGTTGGACTGTTGGTACAGATAATTCTGGTACTGCTTGTACTCCATCTGCCACCTCAAACTGGGACGGCAAATAACCTCAAATTCAAAATTGTGGATAAACACTTTTTGATCTTTCATTCAGGGCAAATTTCACGTAAAATATTGCCCTCTATGAAAGGGGTTTGAAATGTATCGATGGTCGGTACAGGGATAATCCGTAAAAACTATAAGGTTCTATCATGGTTGTTATTCGTCTTGCACGCGGTGGTGCTAAAAAACGTCCGTTCTATCAAATCATTGTGACTGATAGCCGTAATGCACGTGACGGTCGTTTCATCGAACGTATCGGTTTCTTCAACCCTACAGCTCAAGGTAAAGCAGAAAAACTTCGTTTAGATGCTGACCGTTTTGCTCACTGGGTTTCACAAGGTGCTCAACCTTCAGAACGTGTTGCTTCTTTAGCTGCTGAAGCTAAGAAAGCTGCAGCTACTGCTTAATTAGTAGTAGGTTACCCATGACACCAACACAGAATGTTCCCGAAGATCGTATTCAGATTGGACAGCTACGTTCAGCATATGGATTAAATGGGTGGCTCTGGGTCTATTCCAATACAGAACCTATGAGCAATATTTTTGACTACCTCCCTTGGTACATTGAGACCAAAGCAGGTTGGCAAACAGTAGATGTAAAACGTTGGAAACCACATGGCAAAGGCTTGGTTGTTTCGCTAAAAGGTGTGAGTGATCGTACCGCAGCAGATAACTTGGTTGGCGCAAATATCTGGATTTCTAAATCGCAACTGCCTCAAGCAGGCGTGGACGAGTATTACTGGTCAGATTTGAAGGGCTTAACAGTGTTAGGTCTTGGAGAAGATGAACAAGAAGTCAACCTCGGTAAAATCCACGAATTGTTTGAAACAGGTGCTAACGACGTGATGGTAGTTCGCGCTACTGCTGACAGTGTCGATAGCGAAGAGCGAATGATTCCATGGCATAAAGATGTAGTACAGCGTGTTGATCTCGAAGCTGGTCGTATCTACGTAAATTGGGGCGTAGATTATTAATCCTTTAAGGATTGACGCAGCAGGAAAATAGAGGAGTCTGCGATGTTTTTTGCAGTCATTACGCTTTTTCCTGAAATGTTTGAAGCGATTACAGCCTACGGTATTAGCGGGCGCGCAGCAAAACGTGACATTGTGCAAGTTCATTGTATCAATCCACGCGAATTTGCTGAGGGCAACTACAAAAGAGTGGATGAACGTCCATTTGGTGGTGGTCCTGGTATGGTGATGATGGCTGAGCCATTAGCGAAAGCAATTCATCGTGCCAAAGAGCTTGCCAAGCAAGCGGGTGCTGTTCATGTCCCTGTGGTGTATATGTCACCGCAAGGTAAGACCTTAAATGAACCTGCAGTACAAGATTTCGTCAAATATGATGGATTAATTGTATTGTGTGGTCGTTATGAAGGAGTTGATGAGCGTTTGATCCAACAATATGTTGATCAGGAATGGTCAATAGGCGATTACGTTTTATCTGGTGGTGAACTCCCTGCGATGGTTTTATTGGATAGTGTGATTCGGAGACTTCCGGGTGCAATGTCTGATGAGCAATCACATGTGCAAGACTCATTTGTGGATGGTCTTTTAGATTGCCCACAATATACCAAGCCAGACCATTTTGAAGGTTTAGACGTTCCTGAAGTATTAAAATCGGGACATCATGCCAATATTGAGAAGTGGCGGTTTTTGCAGCGATATCAACGCACTTTAGAGCGCCGACCTGAGTTGGTTGAAAAAGTTGAATTGACCAAGCAGCAAAAGAAATGGCTAAAAGATTCCCAGGTTTAAATTTTTTAAATCTTATATTAGGCTCTTTATGCATTGAAGCGGTCAAGCATAAAGGGAAAGTCAATCGGGTCTATGCGCTTTAGCCTCTAGCCCCAGCGATGATTAGACCTCTTCTAACTCGCATAATCGGAGATACCCCATGAGCGGTAAACATCCTTTAGTACAAGCTGTTGAAAATGCACAGTTGAAACAAGACATCCCTGCTTTTGCTCCTGGTGACACAGTAGTTGTTCAAGTTAAAGTAAAAGAAGGTGAGCGTGAACGTCTTCAGGCATTTGAAGGTGTTGTAATTGCTAAGAAAAACCGTGGTTTGAACTCTGCGTTCACAGTACGTAAAATTTCTAGCGGTTTCGGTGTTGAGCGTGTATTCCAAACTCACTCACCAATCGTTGCTGGTATCGAAGTGAAACGTCGTGGTGACGTTCGTCGTGCTAAACTTTACTACCTACGTGAATTGTCTGGTAAAGCTGCACGTATTCGTGAAAAATTACCAGCTCGTAAAGCAAAATAATTTGTTTTACAACGCTGTAAAAAAATGCGCCTTTTGGCGCATTTTTTTATCCATGAAAGAAAGTTATAAACCTTGAAGTTTCAAACGATTGGCATGTTGACGGTAGACTGAAACAGGGTCTGGTGCAAATAGTCCCTTCAAGCCCAATACTTGATTGACTTCATCGAAATGGTTCCACTTGTAATTATCACGGACGGTTTTACCTAATTTACTGCTGCATTGGCTCACTAAGCCGTCGTTCGGTTGTCCGCTAAATGCAATTGGCCCCATTGCGGTAAAGATCGTATCTGGATCAAGTAAGTTGGTGGTGTTAGAAATACCTGTCCATGAATAGAAGCTAATGCCATTGGCAACACTTGGGCCATCAGCACATTTAGTTGCAGGCATACCGAGTGGAAATTTTGCATTAAAGGCTTTCACACCCGGTTGAGACATACTGTAGATCGAAGCTTTAAAATTTGAAGGCAGATTGGACTGCTGGGCGAAGTTAATCACTGGGGTCATTAATGCATCCATAACTGTCGCTAATACGCCATTTAAAATCGGCACATTCTGTACTAAATCCGCCACAGGTGAACCGTCATTGGTGCCTGCAACTGTACTGACAGAGGCAACCAAATCAGGCCGTACACCAGCAATATATCGAGCCGTAGGACCACCATGTGAATGACCAATTAAATTCACTTTGGGTTTGCCAGTAATGGCAACTACTTGTTCAACTTGGTCTAACAGTTGTTCTCCACGAACTTCAATGGATTCCAACGGGGAGATTTGTGTCGCAAAGGCCGTAGCTTTATGGCTTGCCAAATCGGGAAGAACTTGATACCAATAATCCAGACCAAAAACGGCACCGCCTAAGCGGTTAAAACCAAACATCCCGTGTACAAACACTAGGGGGTATTGGGTTTCAGCATAATTGTCGATGACTTTTTTAGTGGTCGCTTGCTGTATACCCAATTCAGCATGCGTTTGGGTCACTGCCATACTTGCAAGGAGCGTGGCGCAGAGCAATTTTCCTTTCATTTTTCATTCCTTTCTTTTTGTTTTGGTATTCAAACTGTGATTTAGTTCAGTTTGGAAATAGACAAACTCGTCTATTTGACAATTTTTATTGTCATTAAGGATTATAAAAAAAGAAAGTAGAATGTGCGAACTAATCGATGGAATGAAGATGATTTTGTAAATTGATTAATGAAAATATCATTAAACCCTGAATTTACAGGGTTTAATGTATAGCTTTACTAAATTATAAACCTTGAAGTTTTAAACGATTGGCATGTTGACGATAAACGTCGACAGGATCTGGTGCGAACAACGCTTTGAGACCAAGCACTTGGTTGACTTCATCTAAATGGTTCCAGTTGTAGTTATCACGAATGGTTTTACCAAACTTGGCACTACAGCGTGATACGAGGCCATCATTGTCTTTTCCGCCATCGATCAGTAATGCGGTCACTTTTAGGGCTGAGTCTAAATCTAAAATATTGGTGATTTGGCCCACACCTGTAAATGAATAGTTATAAATGCCTTTTTCCACGCTATTGCCATCAGCACAATTGGATTTAGGCAAGCCCAGAGGGAATGCGGCATTGTACTTTGCAGAACCCGCTAGCGTTAAACTTGAACCACCTGCCAATGCATCATGAGGGTAAGTCTTTGGATCTAGACCTTGCGCCCAAACGATGGCTTTAGAGACAAAATTCACAGCTCCAACCAAGGGTGCTTCGACAGCGGTGCCTTCAGCTTTTAAAATTAAGTCTGCAACAGGGGATCCTTGATGAGGTCCTGCAACACTGGTTAATGAAGCCACAACATCTGGGCGAACACCGGCAACATAACGAATCGTTGGTCCACCATGACTATGTCCAATTAAATTCACTTTATCCGCACCTGTGAGTGCTTGGATTTCAAGAACTTGTTGTAGAAGCTGTTCGCCACGCACTTCGGTAGAGTTAAAAGGCGATACGCGAGTTGCCCAAACATTTGCACCATTTCGGGCAAGATCAGGAAGGATTTGATACCAATAGTCGAGTCCAAATGAGTCCGTACCAACGGTAATAAAACCACCCATACCATGGTTGAATACGATTGGATATTTGGTCTTTGCATAGCTGGAACTAGCTTTGGCAGTGACTTGGGTTGCTTGCGATGCAGATACATTACCGATGAATGTAGCTGCAATTAAACCTGCTAAAAATGATCCGTATTTCATGAGCGATCCTCAATGTATTATTGTTTTATGACAATATTTATTGTCATTTCTAATAAAGCAATAAAGACCACCTGTTGCAAATTGAAAAAGATTAACTGTGACGCTAAATGTAACAAAATAAACGATCATGAATTTTCAGATCTATAAAAGTAAATAAGAGGGCCGAAGCCCCCTTATTGCATTTAAACTTCAACGATAAGAATTAAAGTCCTTGCAGTTTTAAACGGTTTGCATGTTGACGGTACAGCGCCACAGGATCTTGTGCAAATAGCCCTGTTAAGCCAAACATCATATTAGCTAAATCGGTATGGTTAAGTTTGTAGCTATCGTTAATGACTTTACCGATATAAGCACTACAACGTGCAACCATACCGTCATTGTCTTTATTGCCATAAGACAATGGCCCGAGTTGCATTAGGATCGTGTCGATATCAAGGATATTCGTGGTTTGCGCAACACCCGTCCATGAATAGTATTGGATGCCTTTGCTGTCGACTTGCTTCAAGTTCTTACTGCAATTTTCTGAAGATGCCAAAACACCGTCAGCTACAGCAGATTTTGCAACTGTACTGTTAAATGCAGCAGAACCTGTTTGTGATAATGATTTCATTGAAGCATCGAAATTAATTTCAAGCTCAGGTTTTGCCTGACCTAAAGCAATCAGTGGGCCGACAATATAGTCACCTAAAATATTAAAGGCAGTGCGAGAAAGTGAGTTGCCTTGAATATCATCCGCTACTTTAGAGCCGTGATAGGTACCTGCAACACCTGTAATAGACGCAATGTACTGTGGTTTCGTTTGAGCAACATACAATACAGTTGGACCACCATGAGAGTGACCGATTAAGTTAAGTTTTGGCTTCCCTGTAATAGCCAAAACATCTTCAACTTGTGCAATTAACTGCTCACCACGATGTGCTGTGGTATTTGCAGGAGATAATTGCGCTGCGAATACGGTTGAGCCATTTCGTGCCATATCTGGCAAGATTTGGTACCAATAATCTAGTCCGATGGTGTCAGTGCCGATACGTGACCAACCGAGCCAACCATGCACCATTAAAATTGGATATTTGGTTTTTGCATAGTCAGATTTTGCCGTTTCCTTCACCTGGAGGACGCTAGGCGCAGCTTGAGTGCTTGCCGATATACTCATCGCTAAGCCTGCAACTGCAGCTACAGAGGCCATCTTGGCCGTGTTTACTAAAGATCGCATAAATGTTCCTTGATCTGATGTTGTTTTTATTACTTTTTAATAATGAAAATACTCTCTGTTTTTAAGCAACATCTTTGTGATTGGTCAGGCCATATCTTTGATTTTAGAGAGTTTGAATAGACAAAGATGCCTTGTCATTTTTTCATGCTCGGTTTGAAATTCCATGTCATTTTAGGACATGGACGGCGTTGAGGTGATAAGTACATTTATATACATTCGTTTTTTATTTTTATCGTTTATTTTAGTTGTTATCATTTAAGAACTTATTGAATTAAATTGTTTAATGCGTACAAATAAAAAAATTGTAAACAAAAAAGGACGTCCAAAGACGTCCTGTTCAGTGCTGAAAGGGAACTAACTTTTGAGTTAAAGTCCCTGTAATTTTAAACGATTGGCATGTTGGCGATAGAGCGCAACTGGGTCAGGTGAAAATAGGCTGCGTAGGCCAAAGATCATATTCACTTCATCTAAGTGGTTGTGATTGTAGTCATCACGGATTACTTGTCCGATGTGGGTGCTACAGCGTCCAACCAAACCGTCATTGTCACGATTTCCATAGGCCAAAGGGGCAAGCTGACTAATCACTGTATCTAGTACATCTAATACATTTGTGGTTTGCGCTGTACCTGTCCATGAGTAGTAATACACGCCATTGTCGACTTTGGCACCCGACTGATTACAGTTCGCAGCCAGTGCTGCGGTTGGAAATTTTGCATTAAATTCAGCAGAACCTTTTTCACTGATCGCGGTAAGTGATGCATCAACACTGTTGGGTAGATTCGAGTTGCCTTCAGCCCAAGTAATAATCGGTGCTAAGAGTTGATCGCCAAGGACCCCAAAGACTGAATTAATGGTTTTATTCGCTTGGATTTTATCTGCGACTAGAGAGCCACGATAAGTGCCTGCAACCCCAGTCACCGAAGCTACATATTCAGGTTTGATCGCTGCAATATAGCGAGTTGTCGGTCCACCATGTGAATGACCAATGAGGTTCACTTTGGGTTGGCCGGTCAGAGCAAGGACTTCTTCGACTTGAGAGAGCAATTGCTCACCACGGACTTCTGTCGACTCTAGCGGTGAAACTTGGGCAGCAAAGGTATTGGCCCCATTACGAGCTAAATCTGGCAAAATTTGATAAAAATAATCCATGCCAAAGCTGTCAAAACCAATGCGAGTAAACCCGAACATACCATGGGTAAACACAATCGGATATTTGGTCTTGGCATAGTTTGCCGAGCTGTTGGTGGTGACATGTTGGAGTCCTGCCGCCGCTTGGGATTGTGTGCTGGCGATCGCTGCTGATGTAGCGATGATTGCGCATAAAAGAGCTTGTGGTTTTTTCATCATTTCATCCTGAAATTGAGGTTGTTTTTAAATTGTTGTTTGCAGTTATTCTGCGAAAGGTAATTTTCCACCTTGATCATGCACAGATTCAAAGGTACTGACGCGGAGCTGATCTTCCTTCGATTTAAAATGTTGATTACGGAGTTGCTGCACCGCTTGTTGTTTCGCACTGTCACTCATATTGCTTTTCACAATGCTGTCACGCTCTGTGAGGTATTGATTTACGCTAGATTTCCAAGAGCTGCGCTGGCTGTCTAGATTTTCAAGGCGCTGAGTAGCTTCTGGACCCACTAAATTTAACCGCATTTGATGGATTTCTTCGCTTGAACCACCACGGGCTTTAATGTCTGCTGTGAGCTTGCGTAAATCTTCAAGTTTATTGATTTGTTCCAGATTTTCTTTCCAATCTTCTGGGAGTTCATCAAACAGGGCTTTTAGTTTTTTGGCTTTTTCTGATTCAGATAGTTTTTTGTCATTTACTACTTCCATCCGTTTCAGCGTGTATTCGTGATAAGTATTTTCCTTGCCAAATAAACCTTCAATTTCATAATCAGAAAAGAACTGTTTTCTTAAATTCTGGGTGCTGCTGTAGATCGAGCGATAGTATTGTGGTGATTCTTTGTCGTCGCTTGGTGGCTGTAAATGACCTAACTGTTCACGATATTTCATATAACGATCCCACAAATCATAAATTTGGGACAGCGCAGGTTCTTTATGACCTTGTGCAATGTAGGTTTTAAAATCCTTTTTGATTTGATCTATCGACTTTTCACCATATTGAGTGATGAAATATTCAAAACAATTCCGTGTTTGTTCGTTCACGATCAAACGGTTTGAACCATCCATACTGATTTGACAGTTAACTTCCGTGTCTTGTTGACTTGGACTGAGCAGCGAAGAACCGCTTGTTGCTTGAGCCGTAGCGGTTTCGCCCTGAGCTAAAGGCGTATTTTGTTGTTGAATCGATTGATCTGAAGGATCATTTTGTGATGCTTTTGGCGCCAGCCAAAATATAAATACAGCAACTGCGATAACGACCAAGGCAATGATGAGCCAAAGTTTATTTTTTTGCATATCCCAATGCACCTTTATTCCGTTTTTAATTGTTTTAGAGTTCTAAATGCGAACTCAATATGACATAAAACGCAGATAAAAACATAGAAGAGTTGTAAACGTTAGAGGTGGGTTGATACCATGGCGCAGTTCTCTTTTTGCCCTATTTTAGTCATGAAAAAAGCTTCTCTTAAGATTCAGCGTCGTCCTGTACATGGTGTATTTTTATTAAATAAGCCTTTGGGCATTAGCTCGAATGCTGCATTACAAAAAGTGCGTTGGTTGTATCGAGCACAAAAAGCAGGACATACAGGTGCGCTAGATCCATTAGCCTCAGGTTTATTACCAATTTGCTTAGGTGAAGCAACAAAGTTTTCGCATTTTTTATTGGATTCGACTAAACGTTATAAAACCACCGTCTTTTTAGGACACAGTACCACGACGGGTGATGTGGAAGGTGAAGTACTATTAGAGCAAGCTGTTCCAACATTGACTGAAGAAAATATTCAAAATGTCTTGGCGCAATTTGTAGGGGATATTCAACAAATTCCACCCATGTATTCGGCATTGAAAAAAGAAGGCCGCCCTTTATATGAATTGGCACGTAAAGGGATAGAAATTGAACGAGAAGCGCGCCCAATCACCATATATGCCATCGAGTTATTATCATTTAATGAGAATAGTATTACACTCGACATCACCTGTTCCAAAGGCACGTATATTCGTGTATTAGGCGAAGATATTGCCAAAGCATTGGGTACTTTTGGACATTTGACCTATCTACACCGTACGCAAACGGGGCATTTTGACCTCAATCCAACTTACACCATTGAATATTTGGAAAGCTTGACCGAAGGGGAACGTGAAGCATTATTGCTGCCAGTGTATTCACCTGTCGATCATTTCTGCAAAGTGCAAGCGCCGGAAGGTCGAGCTGAATATTTTAGTCGTGGAATGGAAAGTAATATTGAGCATGCTGCGGAAGCGCAGGTTTTGGTATTTGATGGTGAGCGTTGTTTAGGGCTGGCTGAAATTACAGACCGTAAACGTTTGGTGCCTAAGCGTGTGTTAAATCTAGAGTAGCTGATACAGCATTGAAGACTTCTTATGGACTTTGAAATTATTTTAAGCCTCTTATTTTTTGCATTTTTTGCCGGTGCAATTGATGCAGCAGTGGGGGGCGGAGGATTAATTCAAATTCCAGCCATTATGAATGCCATGCCGCACTTATCTCCAGCGACTGTATTTGGCACCAATAAGTTGTCTTCGATTTTTGGTACAGCGTCAGCTTCCTATTCTTTTTTACGCCAAGTCAAACTCCGTTGGAAATTACTTGCGGTCATTGCAAGCTGTGCATTTGTTGCCTCCTTTGTGGGAGCAGCCTGTGTATCAATGATTCCAAAAGAAGTCTTACGTCCTTTCGTTTTGGTCATGTTGATTGTGATTGCAATTTATACCTTTGCCAAAAAACAATTTGGTCAGGTGCATGTACGCCAAGAACTGACTCCTAAAATTCTCGGTTTTGCCGCTATTGGTAGTCTGGTGATTGGCTTTTATGATGGCATCTTTGGACCTGGCACTGGCAGTTTCTTTATTTTCTTTTTTATTCGTTATCTACAAGCAGACTTTTTACATGCCTCTGCTTTGTCAAAAGTCGCCAACTTAACCACCAACCTTGCAGCACTGAGTTTTTTTGCGCCCACTGGCCATGTGTTATTTGCGATAGGCTTAATGATGGCTGTAGCAAATATTTTAGGCTCGATCGTTGGTGTACGTGCGGCAATTAAATACGGTAGTGGCTTTATTCGAATTCTATTTTTGATTTTGGTGAGTATTTTGATTGTACGGTTGGGTTATCAAACCTTTACGGGACAAGCTTAAAACAAATCTTAACAGAGCGTTGCTGAATTCTGTCGCTGAAATGATTAGTATGAAAATAAGCGACTCGTTTGAGTTGTGGATAATAATTAAATTTCATAATACACAATTAGCTAAGCATCAGAGGTCATCACTACAATGAATATATTTGAAGCTTTACGCCAAAGTCATGAAAAGCAACGTGAACTTGCTGAAAAACTCATTCAAACATCAGGGGATACACCTGAGCGTCGAGATTTATTTGAGCTGCTCAAAAATGAGTTATTTGCTCATGCTGTTGGCGAAGATCGTTATTTTTACATCCCGTTAATGATGACTGATTCAGGCCTAAACATCACCCGTCATGCATTGGCGGAACATCATGAGATGGATGAATTATTAGAGCAACTGACGGAAACTGAATTTAGTAATCCAGGTTGGTTGGCAATTGCGAAAAAGTTATCTGAAACGGTACATCATCATTTGCAGGAAGAAGAACATGGCTTTTTTCAGCAAGCGGGTAAAATCTTAGATGAAAAACAAAAGGAAAGTTTAGCCAAACAATATTTGGCAGAATATAAAAAATACAAGAAGGCGGATAAAGACAGTTTGACGGGATAAATATTAGTGAGTTTTGAGGACAAATTCCAAATTAAAAAAGACGGCAGAGGTCGTCTTTTTATTTCAACTATAAATATAAAAAATTAGTCTGATACGCTGCTCGGAGTATTGCGAGAGGAACGTAAAGTCACCCCGACGGACGCCAACATAATGCAGACTAAGGCCACCCATTGCCACGTCCCAATATTTTCGCCAAGCAGAACCATACCTGTAATGGCAGCTAATGCAGGCGACAAACTCGATAAAGTCCCATAACTAAGTTTACTGAGGATTTTTAACGCTTTTAAATCCAGTGCATAAGGTATGGCCGTGGCTAAAATCGCAATTAATAAGGCTTTCGGCCAATATTGGGTATCGAGTAGGGCGGGTGCATTGTTATATAGTCCAATCGGGAGCAAGGTCAGTGCGGACAGTGTGATGGCAATCGTTAGCGCATGCATACCAATATTTTGATGTACCACTTTTTGTCCAAAGTAAATATAGAATGCCCAACAGAGTCCCGCTGCTAAGGCACAGGCTGCCCCAAGTATTGAGAAATTACCATCATGAGCTTGTCCCCAAGGCACCATCAAGGTAATGCCTAAGATTGCTAAAAAGACCCAAATATAATCACTGCTGTTTTTAATGGATAACAATGCCAGACCCAAAGGGCCGATAAACTCTAAACCCACGGCAATGCCTTGTGGCAATTTACCCAGTGACATATAGAACAACACATTCATCAAACAGAGTGCCGCGCTATAGCAGAACAGATCCCGCCATTTTAAAAAAGACAGCCGTTTTAAAATGTGCCATGAACGAAACATTAAACAAATAATAATTGAAGCAAAACAGAGTCGTAAAATGGTCACGCTCAGTGGGTCTAGTACCAAAAACAGTTGTTTGGCAAATGAAGCACTGATCTGATAGGAGATCATGGAGAGCACCATGAAAACTACAGCGAGAAGTTGTGAATTTGGCATGTGGCACACAGTTGTTGGGCGGTGTTGAGCCCTATTTTTGAATCAGTACAGTATAGCGGTTAATGCTGACAGTTGAGTGAATTTTAACATTTGACCAAATCATGATGGATTTTGAATTTAAATTGATTTGGCCTTTTGCGTAGTATAGGTACACCCAATCGATGCACAGATGATGACAGCAAGGGCTAACCACTGGGTCCACAGCAATTGTTCATTTAAGAAAACAAAACCAGAGAGTGCTGCAATTGCAGGTTCTAGGCTCATGAGCGTTCCGAAACTGAGCGCCGTTAAATTGCGGAGCGCAATCATTTCTAGAGTAAAAGGTAAAGCACTGGCTAGGGTCGCAAGTGCAATAAAATACAGCAGACTACTTGGCTCAAACGCCTGTGCCGGCATACCTGCAAAGAGTGCGATGGGCATCAAAACACACATGCCGACGAACATGCCTAAGCAAACGGTATGATTGCCTGAGACCCCTGACGGTTTTTGACCAGCCACGATATAGAGTGCCCAACACGCACCTGCGCCAAGGGCGAGGGCAATGCCCAAGGGATTAAGTCGTTGTGCAGCTTGGTCAAAAGGAAAAAGTAGGATAAGGCCTAAAATAGCCAGTCCGACCCAGACGAAGTCGAATTTTCGTCTTGCTGCCAATAATGCAACACTTAAAGGGCCAATAAATTCAAAAGACACGGCAATGCCGAGTGGAAGACGATCAATCGACAAGTAAAACAGCATATTCATGCCTGCAAGCGCACAGCCATAGCTCAGAATAGACGACCATTTCACTTGTTTAAAATTGATCTGCCAAACTTTAAAAATAATCGCCAAAATCAAAGCGCCTAGCATTAAACGCATGGCCGAGACGGTCAGTATGGGAAATTGACCGAAAAGATATTTGGCAAATGAACCACTGCTTTGCATGCTGATCATGGCAATAAGCAAGATCAGCGGTGCTTGGACAGCCGGTGCAACTTTAAAATTTGGCATAAACTAAATTTTTTTCGATGACTCGAAGAGCGGGAGAGTGGCACTAGCCAGATTTTAAAAGTTTATAACAATAAAAAAACCACAGCCCGAAGGCTGTGGCTTCAGTGTCTAATGTGCTTAGAACAATACGCGAACTCGGATCGTACCTTCAACTTCGTGAAGTGTATCCAAAGCTTCTTTAGAAGCAGTTGCATCAACGTCCATCACAAGATAACCCACATCACCTTTAGTCATTAAAGACTGACCAGAGATGTTGATACCGTGTTCAGCAAACAAGTTGTTGATTTTTGAAAGCACGCCCGGCACGTTTTTGTGGATGTGAAGTAAACGGTGTTTACCTTCAGTCAACGGTAACGCGATTTCTGGGAAGTTCACTGCAGATAAAGTCATACCTTTATCAGAGTAAGCAACGAATTTTTCAGCAACTTCAAGACCGATGTTCGCTTGCGCTTCCATTGTTGAACCACCCACGTGAGGAGTCAAAATCACGTTGTCTAAGCCACGAAGTGGAGAAACGAATTCTTCACCGTTTGCTTTAGGTTCTTTAGGGAATACGTCTACAGCCGCACCAGCAATATGACCAGATTTGATCGCATCAGCAAGATCTTCAATGATGACACATGTACCACGTGCAGCATTGAGGAAGATTGCGCCTTCTTTCATTTGAGCAAATTGCTCTTTACCGAAGAAGTTACGTGTAGATGGAACGTCTGGAACGTGTAGAGATACGACGTCTGCATTGGCAAGAAGTTCACCCATAGAACCGACTTGACGTGCATTACCCATTGGAAGTTTAGTTACAGCATCGTAATAAATTACGTGCATACCTAAACTTTCAGCAAGTACAGAAAGTTGCGAGCCAATCGAACCGTAACCAACAATACCTAAAGTTTTACCACGAGTTTCAAATGAACCAACTGCAGACTTGTTCCAACCACCACGGTGAGTTGAAGCAGATTTTGCAGGAACACCACGAAGCAATAGAATCGCTTCAGCAAGAACTAGTTCAGCAACTGAACGAGTATTTGAGTATGGTGCGTTAAATACTGGAATACCGCGAATCATTGCAGCATTTAAGTTCACTTGGTTTGTACCGATACAGAAACAACCCACAGCAATCAGTTTGTTCGCCGCTTCAAAAACTTCTTCAGTTAATTGAGTACGTGAACGAATACCAATGAAGTGAGCATCTTTAACCGCTTCTTTCAACGCTTCACCCTCAAGCGCAGTTTTACGGTAGTCAATGTTGGTGTATCCAGCAGCATTTAGAGTGTCGATTGCGTTTTGGTGAACGCCTTCTAACAACAAGAAACGAATTTTATCTTTAGGTAAAGAAAGATGTTGGCTCATTACGGCTCCGCTACAAAGGCCAAATTTAGTGCGCATATAATAGCATAGGAAGTCGCCTGATATACATTTCCTTTATGACCGACGTCATGGCTATTTTGGCGAATGATGAGTCAATATTTTTTAGATTTGGTCTAATTAACTTGGTCATATTCCTCGTGACATTTTGAAATCACGTTTTTCTTTGGGTTTTGTCAAAAAAAGCCCAGTTATAGCTTATAATGGTGCCGCTCAAAATCATCATGACCAATTCCCTGACATTTTGATGCGCTCTGTTTCAGGCTTTTTCCCTTGAAATATGCGTTACCGCAGTTTTGACTGAATGAAGTCTGGACCTTTAAAAACTTGTTTACTTCTTGCAAGGTCTGAAAACGATGAATGCTCCAGTCGCTTTAACCCCAGAGTTATTGACCCAATTGACCGCTATTGTTGGCGAAAGCCGAATTAAAACCGATGCGGATAGTCTCCAAAATTGGGGTCGTGACCATACTAAGCACTTCGATCCAAACCCGTCGGTCGTCGTTTTCCCTTCAAGCACAGAACAAGTTCAACAAATTGTAAAACTTGCGAACCAATTTAATGTAGCGATCACACCAAGTGGCGGTCGTACAGGTTTATCTGCGGGTGCTGTGGCTGCTAACGGTGAAATCGTGGTGAGCATGGACAAGATGAACCAAATCTTGGAATTCTTCCCAGCTGACCGTATGGTTCGCGTACAAGCAGGCGTGGTGACTGAACAACTTCAAAACTATGCTGAAGAACAAGGCATGTACTACCCAGTTGATTTTGCATCTTCAGGTTCTTCACAAATTGGCGGTAACATTGGTACCAACGCAGGTGGTATTAAAGTCATCAAATACGGCATGACTCGTAACTGGGTATTGGGCATGACTGTGGTTACAGGTAAAGGTGACATCCTGCGCTTGAACAAAGGCATGATCAAAAACGCGACTGGTTATGCGCTTCAACACTTATTTATTGGTGGTGAAGGTACGCTAGGTTTAGTGACTGAAGCTGAAATCAAACTTGAACGTCAACCCCATGACTTACAAGTGTTGGTTCTCGGTGTGCCTGATTTTGATGCGATTATGCCTGTTCTACATGCCTTCCAAAAGAAAATCGACCTGACTGCATTTGAGTTCTTTGGTGAGCTTGCAATGCAAAAAGTATTGGACAATGGTCATGTACAACGTCCATTTGAAACACCATGTCCGTTCTATGTTTTACTTGAGTTTGAAGCACCATTTGAACCGATCATGGATGCGGCAATGGAAATCTTTGAACATTGCATGGAACAAGGTTGGGTACTGGATGGCGTGATGAGCCAAAGCTTAGACCAAGTACACAGCTTATGGCGTTTACGTGAAGACATTTCAGAGTCAATCGCACCGTTCACACCATACAAAAATGACATCTCAGTTCTAATTACACATGTGCCTGCATTTATTAAAGAAATTGATGCAATTGTGGAAGAGAACTACCCAGACTTTGAAATTTGCTGGTTCGGTCATATTGGTGACGGTAACTTGCACTTAAATATTTTGAAACCTGCGGATTTAAGTAAAGATGAATTCTTTGCAAAATGCCAAGTGGTAAACAAATACGTATTTGAAACCGTGAAAAAATATGACGGTTCAATTTCTGCAGAACATGGCGTGGGTATGACTAAGAAGCCTTACCTCGATTACACACGTTCAGCAGAAGAAATCGAATATATGAAAGCATTGAAAAAAGTATTCGATCCAAATGCAATTATGAACCCAGGTAAATTGTTCGATCTTTAATTTTTTAAAGACGATTGAAAACGCATCTTCGGATGCGTTTTTTTTGGCTATAGCACGCCTTTTTAGCCGCGTATGGATGAGAGACCACACATTGATTTTTGGAATGGGGTACTTCTTTTACATTGCTTAAATAGTGTTTTGGACAAATGTTCGGCATGATAGGTCTGAATAATAAATTTGAGTTGGTTCTATGTATCGTTTAATTGCTGTGTCTGCATTGTGTGTGGGGATGTTGGCGGGTTGTGCGACAACGCAGAAAATTGTGTCTAAAGTCGGTTTTTCTGCTACACCACTCGATCAGGTATTAAAAGAACGTCCTGATTTACGTAAAGAGCTGTCGACTGTAGAAATTCGTCAGTACTTTAACCGTGTCGAGTCGCCAAATGCGGGGCAGGTGAAAGTGACGGAAACAGGTTTGATGGATGATTCGGTGAAATCGGTTCGTACCATTTATAGTTTTAGATTGGTGGATGGTAACTGGGAGCGTGTAAATACGCAAAAGGAATATCAGTGCCAACGTGGTAAAAATACCAAGACTTTCCAAACTGCGAAGTGTCCTTAATAAATCTTTGATTTATGGTTGAAATTTAGACAAGAATACCTCATAAAAGCGTATCGATTGATGCGCTTTTTTATTGGGGAAATAATGGAAATTGAACAAGAATTAACGAGCTTATTAGAAAGAAAAAAATCTGCACCGTTTCTATTTTTAGGTTCAGGCTTTTCAAAAAGATATATCGAGTTGGAAAGCTGGGAGGGGCTACTATCAAAGTTCTGTGAGCATTTAAGAAATTACTCCTACTATAAAAGTAAAGCTAATGGTTGTATTGAAGAGTCAGCAAAGCATTTAGCAGATGATTTTTTTGAACACTGGTGGTCACATTCTGATTATGAAGTTAGTAGATCTGAAGATCCAAAGTTATCATTTAGGGATTCCCCATTAAGATATGAGATTGCAAAGTATTTAGCTGCCAAAACAGATAATATTCCATTGGAATCATTGGCATTATATGAAGAATTAGAGTTATTAAAAGAATGTGAAATAGATGGGGTGATAACCACAAATTGGGATTTATTAATAGAAAAAATTTTTCCTGAATATGAAGTGTATAAGGGTCAACAAGATATTTTGTATTCTAATATTATGAATATTGGTGAAATTTACAAAATTCATGGCTGTTGTTCGGATCTCGATTCAATGATATTAACGGATGATGATTACAAAGATTTTAATGCAAAGAATGCATATCTTGCTTCTAAACTAATTACAATTTTTGTAGAACATCCTGTAATTTTTATTGGATACTCCCTTACAGATAAAAATATAAAAGCATTATTACATTCGATTGCTTTGTGCTCGGGTCAGGATAATCTTGAAAAATTACGTGATAATTTGATTTTTGTAAATCGATTGAAAGGTGATGGGGAACCTCGAATAGAGAACTCTTCAATCACAATAGATAATGTACAAATTCCAATTAGGCTAATAAAAACAGATGATTTTATGCCTATCTATCAATCTTTAAGTAAGTTTCAGAGAAAATTACCAGCTCATATTTTAAGGATGTGTAAAGAAAGAGTATATGAACTAGTTGATAAAATTGACCCAGCTTCAAAGATATCAGTAATTGATTATGAAAAAATAGATAATTTTAAAGATGTAGAAATAGTATTTGGTATAGGGGTAACAAATCAATTAGGAGAAAAAGGGTATGATGGTATGGATACTTCTGATTTAATAAGGGATGTTATATTTAATGATGAAAATTATAACTGTGATTTCATTTTAAGTCGGACTTTACCATCTCTTAATGCAAAGACAAAATTTGTTCCATTATTTAAATATTTAAAACAATCAAATATCTTAAAACTAAGTTCTTATCCAAATGATATTAATCTATTGAAAAAATTTATTGGGGTAAAATTTAAAAATATGATGTGTGCTTAAAAAACAGGAGGGTTTAACTTGGTAAACTATACATACTCATTAGGAGTTTACCATGAGCAAGAAACAGAAGACTTACACCGCAGAATTTAAAGCTGAAGCCATAAAAGCCATTG